>CAJZEE010000052.1 GCA_915066865.1 uncultured Veillonella sp. | reverse complement strand
ATTGTTAATACTAATATAAGTAAAACTCGTGAGGAATTAGATTTTATACTGGTATATGATAAAGATGTAAAACCGTTAACAAATGATGAAAAAGAATTATTGGTTCAAGAATCTTCTAGTAGGGTAGAAATAGGGGGAATATTGGGTAAATTGGCACATACCCCTTTAGTAAGATTTGATTTGGAAAAATATAAGGGGTTCTATTTTAAGCATGTGTTAACATTAACTGGAGAAGAATTTGAATCTTGGGTCGAAGCAAGTTTTGTATCGTGAGTTCTAATGAACTGATTATCAAAGTACTTAATATATTATATTGGTAGTGATATTTTAATAATTCGTCTGAAATGGATTAGCCAATTAAGTATAGTTACACATTTTTAGTTAGATTGTTATTATGATATGAGTGGAAGTCAATCTAATATTTATTAGGTAATCTTTAGAAAGGAGCTCGTATGAATCGACTTAGTTTCTCGCGAACTCAGATTTTAATTCTCCTTAGCGTGTGGCTCACGTTCTTGTTGAGCTTTGTTATGCGCTTGTCTTGGGCATCTGTTATGCCTATCCTCAATGAGGCGTTGCATTTCACAGCTAAGATGGGGGCTCAACACATTTCGGCCTTTTACTTTGGGTATGCGTTAACGGTATTACCAGGCGGCATCTTAGCCGATAAAATCGGTTATAGACGTACTATCTTGTTTAGTTTGATTGGCATGGCTGCTGTAACGGCTTTGATGAGTACCATTACAGACTATAACATGGCTTGGGGCCTGCGTTTTTTATTAGGGGTTATGTCTGGTCCCGTACAAGCTTCTTGCTTGAGTGCTATCGGCGATCACTTCGGTCCGAACCAACGCGGTGCGGCCGTAGGTATTTTTATGAGTTGTACTTCCTTTGGTATTACTACGGTAAACCTTTATGCACCGTATGTGGCTACACATTACGGCTGGCAAACGGCATTCCTTGCTACAGCCATCTTGCCGTTGGTAGTACTCGTGTTATGTTACTTCACAGTGCGTAAGCCGAGTGCAGAAATCCTAGCACAACGAGAAGCCGAGGCTTCTGCAGCGGCTGCTAAACTTGGTGTAGGCCAAACGTCCTTAGTAGAAAACTTGAAGCACATCATTTCCAACCGCAACATTCGTTGTTTGGCCATTGCGGGCTTCTTTGCAACAGGTACGACTTGGGGCGTAACGCAATGGGCGAACTTGTACATGGTTAAACAATTAGGTGTAACTGCTATCTATGCAGGCCAAGTCATGAGCGTATTTGGTACGGCTGCGCTCATTGCGAAACCAACAATTGGTATTTTATCTGATATTTTGCCAATTAAGAAGAACCATTTAGCGGCGCTCGTTATGTTCTTATTTGCGCCCGCTTTAATCTTGTTTGCAAGTACGGTAAATCCAAATATGCTCTTTGTAACAGGTCCAATCCTCGGTATTGGTGCCTTTATGCATAGTGCGTTGACCAATGCTTTAGTAGTTCAGTCTGCAGCACCTCATTTGCGCGGCACAACAGCGGGCTTTGTAAATTTGTTTAATCAAATCGGTGCTCTCTTGGCGCCACTACTCTTGGGGAATGTCCTCGTTATGACGGGCAGCTACCAAATGTCCTTGATGTCTATCGCCATAGCGCCGATCATCGGTGCATGTGCATTGTTCTTCATTCGTCTTAAATAATATAAAAGGATCCGTAAATGAACTGCCCTTCTAAAAATTGCGTCTAATTGGAGGGTAGATTAAAACGGGTCCTTTTTTGTAATTAATATGTATATTGTGTATGGTGTTCTTTTATTATATGATTGAGTCATAGTACAGGAGGGATGTAAATGGAAATCATCTGTTTTGGCGATAGCATTACGCGTGGCTATGATGTACCCTATGGATGCGGTTGGGTCGAAATCTGCGATGCTTCCATAGAGAACGTTAATTTTACAAATTATGGTGAAGATGGCTGCTCCGTACAGGGGATGATATATAATATTGAAAATTGGGCGGTTACTGCTGTATCCGATCCAACACGTCATATTTTCTTGATGTGTGGCACTAACGATATTTTACAAGGTCGAGATAGTACCTATGTGTACAAGACTTTGGTGAAAGCTATTGAGCTGGCTAGTACAAAAGGGATGGTAATCATCGGTTTAGAAACTCAAATTGATAGCGATATGGATGGATTAAATCTGGTTGTACGAGAGGTTAATGAACAGCTAAAAGCCTACGCAGCGGAGCGTAATATTAAGGTCATAGATTTCTATACCACCTTGTTTGAAGCGGATCAAATTGGACAAATTATCTTTGCTGGAGAGGTACACCCCAACGAGCGCGGTTATCGATTAATGGCGTATAAGGCATTAGAGGTCTTTACGCGATTATAACGGCACTATAATACGACTGTAACGGGACTATAATGCAACTGTAATATAAAGAACATAAAAACTCCCCTAATGAGTTGCCTCATTGGGGGAGTTAGTGATTTATAGCCTTTTGTGCTAGCGAAAGTTGGGGGCTTTCACCAGATACAATTAAATTCGTAACGAATTATTTTTTAGATTTAGTAGATACTTTATTGTTGGACACCTTAGCAGATTGTGCGATTGCATATGCAGTGCCTTTTACTAAATCAGAAGCTTCAGCAGTGTTGCCAGATACGGTTACAGCTGCTACAGTGTCTTCGGTTACTGCAAATAATGCAGTTGCATAAGGGTGTTGCGCACCATTTGGTACAGTTACAGCACCGGATTTAACAACGATGTAACGACCGTTGTTGTTGAAAATATCATAATGAGCTGCTTGTTTTACACCATCATAGCTTTCATTGTAAGCGAACAATGCAGCTACTTCACCACTTGCTACTTGACCAGATTGTTGCATGGAACGTAATTTAGCAGCTGCTACAGCTGTTGGTTGAGTCATGTTTACAGTGATGCGCAAAGAGTTGTTGTTTACAACTGCTTCAGTGATTACGTTTGTAGAGAATACATTCGCAACACCGTTGCCAGCACGGTTGTAAGAGCTAGCAGTTTTCACTTGGTAGCCGTTAGTGTATGCAGGCAAGTCATATGTGTAAGTTTTACCATTTAACAACAAGTCGAAAGCGTTCAATTGGTTAGCTTTGTAGCGAGAAACGTAGGAGCTGCCGTTGCCATTAGCTGTTACGGAGTTTACAGTTTCTTGGTATACAGGTTGGGTTTCAGTAGGGATAGGATCCATGATTTGAAGACCTACAGCTGTTGTTTGTGGTGCCACAAAGATTGGATCACCTAATTCTTTAGATACAGGCATTTGTTGAGCCATATCACCTGCTGTATAAGGCACTGCTGGCAATGGTTTGTAGCCAGGGCGTGGTGCACTTGTGGCATAACTAGTTTGGTAAGCTGGCGTAGCCGCTTGTGGTGCAGGATAAGAATATTGTTCTGCTGAAGCACGTTCGTAAGCGCGTGCATTAGCATCAATAGTTGCAGCAAAAGCAGAGAAAGACATCGTTGTCGCTGCAAACACTGCAAAAGCAGTTGCTAAATGTTTTTTGTTCATAATAATTTACTCCTAAATACATGATTTTACAAATAACACAGATACTAACTTGTATTATATAGGAATTCATGCTAATTGTAAATAAAATATAAAATATTATCTTAATTATAAATAAATATAATCAAATGAGTCAAATATTGTACAATTAGCCATAGAATGTCATATTACTATATAATAATAATCAGTATAGTAATTTATTATATCGAAAAATTTCGTTTAATGCTATATCTAATTCGTATAGTGCTACAATTAATTTGTGTAGTGCTATATCTAATGCGTTAACTGATATGAGCAATATAAATTTGTGGATTATATCAATTGAGATGGTGAAAGTTTCACTAGGGAGGTCTCATGAGTATTAGCGTCTATTATGGACGGGCTGGATCAGGCAAGACACGTGCCGTATATGAGCGCATACGTCAGGTCATGACAGACTGTCCAGGGGAACCAATAATTTTGCTTGTTCCTGAACCTGCCACCTATCGGGTGGAACGGGAGCTAGCTGAATTTATGCCTGAGAAAGGCTTTACTACGGTTCGCGTCGTAGGCTTTGGTCGTTTGGGTTATCAGATATATCAATCGATAGGCTCAAAAGGGGTCGGTCAATCAAGTTTATCAAGCTTTGGCCGGTCTATGTTGTTGCGCCTTGTAATGAAACGAAAACAAAAGGAACTCGGGCTGTTAGAACAGGCCACAAAGCGACCTGAGTTTTCCTCTGTATTGCAACAACTCTTTTCTGAGTTTCGCGCCTTCCGTGTAGGCCCTGTGGACCTAGAACGAGGGGCAGAATCTGTTAAAAATAAAGTATTACAAAAGAAATTGCGCGAGCTAGCTATTTGTATGTCTGCCTATGAAGAAGAACTCAGTCGCCATGGGGAGCGCGACATCGATCCTATCATGGAAATCGTAGAGGCATTGCCACAATCACCTCTCATGGAGAATAGCCACGTCTTTATCGATGGGTTCCATTGGTTTACGCCCACACACTATGAGTTGATTTATACCTTGTTTGACTTGGCGAAGGAAGCCGTTATTACTATCGATTTACCGATGGCTCCAAAGGCGTTAAATCTAGCTCGTCGAGGGGAGCATCTCTTCAGCCGCCCTTTAGAGATTTACGATACCTTAATCGCTCGTTATGGCTCTAGTATCAACTGGATTGGCTTTGACGGTAAACGAGGCCCTCAAATCGTTCAAGCTCTAGAGTCTAATTACTTTGCTAGCCCTAGTAAGAAAAACTCTACAGATGCAACGATTCCGCTTATTCGAGGCTATAACCGGGAACGCGAAGCAGATGCTGTGGCTCGTCACATTTTAGCCTATGTAGAATCATCTGAAGAGGCTCGTTACCGAGATGTATGTATTATGCTCCGCGAGTCTGAAACCTATGGTGACACCCTAGAAAAGGTCTTTGCTCGCTACGGTATTCCGCACTTTATCGACCGTCAGCGGCCTATGAAAAACCATCCGTTAGGCGAGCTGTTGACGGCTCTCTTTGATATCGTACGTCATAACTATAGTCGAGACAGCATGTTCCTCTTGCTCAAGACGGACTTGATGCCTCTCACTCGTGAGGCTGTAGATGAGTTAGAGAACTACGTTCTCGAGTTTGGTATCGACCATTATAAATGGGAACGTGAAAGCTGGCCGTACCTACGAGGCTTTTATGAGGGGCAAGATGAAGAAAGCCACGTAGATGCACCACGTAGAGCACGTGTAAACAAAGCAAGACAAACCATTATGGATGTTTTATCTCCGTGGTTTGATTTTGCGGTTTATAGTGATGGACATACGGGCGCAGAATGGGGAGCCCAATTATATGGTTTGTTAGAAATATTGCAAGTGCCAGAGCGCCTCTATGAATGGGCGAAGGACGCAGAAACTATAGGTGATCAAGAAGCTAAAGCTAGTCATGAACAGATGTATAATGCGGTCCTTTCTTTTATAGACGAAATTTCTATGGTCATGAAGGACGAAGTATTGACCTTGGATGAGATGATGCTCCTCCTCGAAGAAGGTCTTAGCGATGTAAATTACTCTATGATTCCGCCGTCTTTAGACCATGTGGTGATTACCACTATCGAACGTGGTTACAGCCAGTGGTGGCTTAAGGTGTTTGTAATGGGCCTCAACCAAGGTGTGTTCCCTCAAAGTATGGGCGATGAAGGACTCATCAAGGACAAGGAGCGTCAAGAATTGGCCGATGCAGGAATTACCTTAGCAGAAGGTGCTTTGCCGAAGGCTTTTAACGAGAATTTCCTATTATACCTCGCCATGACGCGAGCATCCGATTCGTTGACCTTGTCCTATGCGGGCTCTGATGAGGATGGAACCGGTCTTGAGCCGTCCCTCGTTGTAAAACGATTAGAATCCCTTGGGTACGTAGATCAGGCGGTAGAGATTCCTCTCTCCATTGCACCTGATACAGAGACGGATTACGTGTGGCGTCCATTCCAAAGTCTATCATTGTTATCTGAACGTTGGGGAGCGCTCTTTAGTGGTTATGAGGTCAATCCTCTTTGGTGGGGACTCTATAACTGGGCTCGTGAAAGCGAAACCTATCGTCCTCGTTTAGCGGAGGTGTCACGTGGCATTCGAGATAACAACGATGTGCCTGTTATTACGCAGGATTTAGTGAATGGGTTGTTCTTGTCTAAAGGCTATATGTCTGGCTCTGTAACACGCCTTGAACGATACCAACAATGTCCGTTCAAGTTTTATGCTCAATATGGTTTGAAACTAGAACCGCGTCCAGTACGTTCCTTTGGAGCTCCTGAAATCGGTACGTTCTTGCATGCGAATTTAGAGCGCTTAGGTAATTATCTATTAGAAAACAACAAGCAATGGCGTGACCTCGACGAAGAGGAACAAGCAAATCTATGCCGCACCGTGGCAGACGAAATCTTGCAAGAGAATCAACTGGGTGAAGAAACGAGCGATGCCTACCAAAAAGCCATCGAGCAACGTGTACAGAGAACATTACATGTGACGGTAGACCGTCTCGTAGAATGGTCAAAGCGCAGTGATTTTGATACGAAGTATTTAGAGCAAGACTTTGGTCGTCAAGGTGGCTGGGACCCTATTCGAGTCCCTCTTGGTGAAGACCGTTACTTGCGTCTCATCGGGCAAATTGACCGCATCGACGAATATACACGGGATGGTCAAACCTATGGTATGGTTATCGACTACAAATCGGGTGGCGCTCATGTGACGGCCCAAGATGTGTATTATGGCCTTAAACTGCAACTCATGACGTATCTATTGGCCTTAGAATCCGCTTACGATAAAACGCATGGCACCTCTATGTCGCCGGCAGCCGTGGTTTATTCCTACGTGAAGAACCCTAAAATCCCTGCTGATACGCCTATATCTTATGAAGATGCCGTTTCGTTGGCTAATGAAAGTGACGCGTGGCAAAACAGTGGGTATTTCTCCGATGATATAGAGTTATTGACGCATATTGATAATAAGTTTTTATCCTATGGTTCTAAACGAGGCCCTTATGTGCCAATTGCTACGAAGAAAGATCAAACCATTTCCAGTAGAGATTTACGTAAGGTTAAGAGTACTGGTGAGTTTGATGTAATGTGCCGTTATACAAATCACGTGATGGCTGAGACAGGCCGTCACATTGGGGACGGGCAGTTCCCGATTAAGCCATATCAATTGAATGGCCTTAGACCTTGTACATACTGCGATTACAGAACGGTATGTCGCTTTGACTCTAGCCGTAATCGATATAATTATTTGTCTAGACTGTCTGAAGATGATGCATTAGAACGGATGAAAGAGGTCTTAAGCGACGGAAACAACAGTAACGAGAGAAATAACCGCAACGAAAAAAATAACAGTAACGAAGGAGGTGAAAACCATGGGTGTTAAATGGACGCCAGAGCAGGAGTCTGCCATCATAGCGCCTAAGGACTCCTCCTTGGATAATCAGACCTTACTTGTTGCGGCTGCGGCCGGATCTGGTAAAACGGCAGTTCTCGTAGAGCGCATTATTACGCGCCTTAAGGATATGGATAATCCCTTATCCGTTCAAGAACTCATGGTTGTAACTTTCACAAAGGCTGCAGCTCAAGAGATGAGCGCTCGTATTGGCCTTGCTTTGGCTAAAGCCATGGAATCCACTGAGGATGCAGTAATGCAAGAACGCCTTGAACGACAGCTTAACCTATTGCCGTCTGCTCATATTTCTACCTTGCACTCTTTTTGCCAATGGGTAATACGTTCCTATTTCTACAAGCTCGATATTAATCCAATGGCTCGTATCGGCAATGAAGCAGAAATGGCGTTGTTACAACAAGAGGTATTAGCCGATTTATTAACTAAGTCCTATGAAGAGGGCCTTTATAATATCTATGAGCTAGCGGACTTCTTCAGCGACGATAAATCCGATGCAGGCTTAACGGCAAAGATTATGTCCCTATATAACTATGCCATGTCCCTCGCTAATCCCGATGGATGGCTAAGAAAAGCCTTAGAGCCTTATAAAGAGGCGATGAACATAAACCCTAGTGATACGATGTGGGGCGAATATATGTGGTCGAATCATTTAGCGGTTATCGACCGTATTCGAGAGCGCTTAGAGCGGATGGAGCAAATTTTACTTGATCCCGTAGGTCCTCATAAATGGCAAAATATATACGATAATCAACTGGCTGCACTAAGTATGCTTTCAGCAGCTCAATCTTGGAATGATATGGGCGATGCTTGTAAGCATATGGATACCTTTATTAAGGATCAATTCCGTATGGGTTCAAAAGAGGCACAAGCTTATGACCCTATGTTGGTAGCAGAGTTTAAATCTTTAGGAGGTCAAAATAAAGATGACCTCAAAGCCATGCAAACCGCTATATTCACCGTTCCGGAAGCTACCTTGCAAGAGCAGTTTAAGGCTCAATATCCAATCATAGAAGGCCTTGTAGAGCTGACGATTGCTTTTCATAAAGCTTATAGAGACATGAAGCAAGAGCAAGGTATCATGGATTTCAGCGATCTTGAGCATCTATGCTTGGCTCTTCTCGTTGAACCTGGCACAGAGGATGACCCTCAGCCATCTGAAGTGGCAAAGGAACTGCAAGATACGTTCAAAGAAATCATGGTCGACGAATACCAAGATACGAACGGCGTGCAAGAGACGATTATCAACTTGATTTCTCGCGTCGATAATAGGTTCTACGTGGGGGACGTGAAGCAGGCTATTTATAGCTTCCGTATGGCCGACAGTTCTTTATTTATGGAGAAGTACAATACTTACGGTGGTACTGATGCGGTAGAACGACGTATCGACTTGGCGAAAAACTTCCGATCTGATGCAAATATTTTGGCTGCTACGAACTTTTTGTTCTATCAAATCATGACGGAAGACGCGGCAGAGCTTAATTATACAGAGGCTGAATCGCTTATTCCTGGCCGCATCGTAGAGGATGCACCAGAGGATTGGGTTGGAGGCGACGTGGAATTGCAGCTCTTAGATGTGAGTAAGGATACCCTTGATGCTAGTGAAAGTGACGAAGATGAAGGGGATGACCCTGAAAACAACGAGCGTGAGCTAGATTTCATCATTCAAAAAATCAAGAAAATCCATGCTGCTAAGAAACAGGTGCAAAATCCAGATGGCACATTCCGTCAAATCGAGTGGCGAGACTTTGCTATTTTGCGTAGATCCTTGGCGGGCTGGGGGTCGCGTGCCGTAGAAGCCATGCGTCAAGCGGGGATTCCTGCAGTCGTAAACGAGCGTGACGGCTACTTTGAAGCACAAGAGATTCAGCTATTATTGGCATTGTTATCCATCATAGATAATCCGGAACAAGATTTGCCGATGGCTGCCGTATTGCACTCTGGCCTGGTAGGCCTTGATGCCAACGAACTAGGTGCATTGCGACTGTCTGGTGAGGGGTCTCTATGGTCGCTCATGCCAACCTATGCAGAAGAGGCTCAAGATGAGCGCTTATTAGCTTTCATTGGCCATATGGAGCGGTGGCGCACCTTGTCGCGTCGCCATGGTGTGACCGATTTGTTGTGGGATATTTACGAATCTCAAGATTACGTAAACTATGTAGGGGCTATGCCGAATGGCCTCGTTCGTCGTGCCAATGTGCTTGCCTTATATGATAGAGCTAAGGGCTATGAAGCCTCTGGCTTCCGCGGGCTCTTTAGGTTCTTGCGCTTTGTGGAAAGCTTGCGCGACAGCAACCAAGATATGCCACTTGCCAATGTGGTGAGCGAGGCAGATAATGTGGTGCGCCTCATGACCATCCATAAGAGTAAGGGCCTTGAATTCCCTGTAGTATTTTTATCTGGTGTACAAAAAAGATTCAATATGATGGATTTGCGTTCAGAGCTTCTTATCGATAAAAATGCAGGACTTGGTTTGAAAGGATATTTTCCAGATATTCGAGTGTCCTTCCCGACCATGCCTTGGTTCTATGTTAAAGACGTAAAAGAGGCGGCCCTCAAGGCGGAGGAGCAGCGCATTCTCTATGTTGCCTTGACACGGGCACGAGATAAGCTATTCATGACAGGCTTTATTAAAGGCTTTAAAAATTCTAAAGGTGTATTAAGCACCATGGGTGAGCTCATTAAAAATGCGGCTTCCGTAGAAACTCAACAGTTACCGACAGATATTATCACACAAGCTAATAGTTATCTAGACTGGCTGATAATGGGCTTTGCTCGTCACTTAGATGGTGGCAATCCGTTGCGCGTAGCCATCGAGTACGAAGGGCCAACTTATTTTGATTTACCGGATAAACAGTGTCGTTTAAAGGTTGAGATCCATGATGGCTCTCTTTATGGTGATCTTGATTATAAAGCGGATATCGACGAGACTACGATTAACAAGCTACGGGAGTTACAAGCTGTTAATTCCGTAGAATTACCGCAGGAAATCGTGGACCGATTCAACTATAGCTATCCGTACAATGATGCTACTCGCCGGACCGCAAAAATCTCCGTTAGTGAATTGAAACGACGATTCCAAGAGCGAGAACTAGAGGCAGGAAATATAGACACTCTTAATGAATCGGTTGCAATGGTAGATTTGGGTGCTAAACGAGACCTGTCGGATGCGGTTCAGGCTATCGAGCTAGATACAACGAACCCGAATCTTAGTGCCGATGACAGTAGTAATATTAGTGTTCAGCCTGTTATCGTTTCGGAGGATGAATTAGCAAACTCCGTATTCGGTCGAAAGCCACAAGCATTACAGTCCGAAGATGATGTATTAACCGGTGCTCAATGGGGGACCTTGATGCATGAGGCTATGCAATGGCTACCTCTTGTGACGTATACGCAAGCTTCTTTGACGAAAGAACTCGATGCACTGGTGGCGAAAGGGACTTTCACGGAGGAAGAACGAAATTTATTAAGCGATATGAGTTTGTATAAATTTTTTAGCTCTGATCTTGGTAAGCGCCTTATCAATGCAAAACGTATCGAGCGAGAGTTGCCGTTTAGCATGCTCTTTGAAGGAAAACGCGTATATGACACCTTGGAGGATGGGGAAAATCTGTTCCTTCAAGGTATTATTGATACGGCCTTTGAAGAGGACGGTGAATGGGTTCTCGTAGATTATAAAACGGATCGCGTTACATCCGGAGAAGAACTCATTAAGCGCTATAAAATCCAAATGGACCTCTATAAAGAGGCCTTGCAGCGATTGACGGGGATGCCCGTGAAAGCATGCTATATTTATAGCTTCCGCTTGCATGATGCAATCATTGTGGACTAATGCGCATAGATTCTTATAAATTAATAAACACAAAAGCTCTCTATCTTTTGATAGAGAGCTTTTGTGTTACCAATTACTTATTATATATGTGGTAGTTTAGGCAGATTTAAGGCTTTTTTCTTTTTGTGCTTTGCAGGTGCAAATACTTTGAGTACGCGTGGCAATACTTCAATATCCACAGGCATATCCGGACCTGCATCACCATCCATATTAGTCGATAAATCATCGACGTCAGATAGAAGTTCGATATGAGCTTTTTTCACCGTTAATGTCGTTGTATAACGAGAATTATAAATGGCACCACTGATAATGAGTGGTAATACGCTGAGAATATCGAGGATAAAATATTCCTTGAAGATGATAATACGCATATAACCATCATCTACAGAGGCTTCTGGCATAAAACGTTCAAAGCTAGACACTACATTGGTAAGTAGGGCTAAAACGAGAGGGGATTTGCAGATGAAATCGTCGTTCTCTGTTTTGATGCGGTACGTGTAGTCCTTTGTAGTGAACAACGCTTGGCCTGCTCGCAAGAAATACGCAAGAGGGCCGAGTATGCTTTTTTCCTTTGGTGTAACTTCATCCACAACCTTAGGAATAACACCAGCTGCAATGTTATTGCAGAAATACCGATCATTACAACGGCCGATATCAATGGTTCGAGTTTCATTGATATCGATACGCCTGATAGCTTGTGTTGGATTTTGGTGAATGCCGAGCGCACGAGACATATCATTTACTGTACCAACGGGGATAAATCCAAAGGTACAGGAGAATCCACCTTGGGCAATACCATTAACGGTTTCGTTAACAGTGCCGTCACCACCCATGCAAAATACGGCATCAAACCCACGTTCACAAGCGTTCTTAGCGAAACGTGTAGCATCGCCTTCGCCTCTGGTGAATTTGACCTCAATCGTTTCGAACAAGGTACTCAATTTCCATTGTAAATCGAGGGCGTAACGGCGCGCTGCACCGCCTCCTGAGACAGGGTTGATGATAATCAAACAACGGCTCATAGTATACTTCCTTACTTTCAAAAATGAGATATAGCTATTATCTATAGTTAAATTGACAGTCTTAATGATGAGTTCTATAATTGTAATGTATGCACTTAATTTCGCACAACATACTGTCTAAGATATGTTGTATACTATATTATACTCATTTTAACCGTTCTTTGAAAGTCTGAAAGCATGAATGGTTAGTAAGGTTTAGGGGCTAGTAATGGGAAGACAAAGTTCAAAAGATAAATACAAATTGTCCGCAGTGGATTCTATCGAAAGATTACCTCTCAGTGAACAAGTATATTTAACATTAAAAACAGCTATCTTAACAGGCGAATTGATGCCTCAAGAGAAGCTTAACGAAGTAAAGATTGCAGAACAATTACAAGTGAGTGCTACACCTGTACGTGAGGCATTCCGCAAATTGGCTAAAGATAATCTCGTAGTTATCGTTCCTTGGAAAGGCGTTACTGTAAAAGCTGACACGCCAGAAGAAATCGTAGCACTTTACCAAGTTCGTGAAGTAATGGAAGGACTTGGTGCTAGATTATGTGCTCGTCATGCTACACCTGAGCAAGTACAAGAGCTAAGAACCCTTTGTAAAGAAATGCATGAAATTGAAGATGCCACAGAACGTGTTGATGTGAATAGCCGATTCCATACAATGATTGCTCATTACTCTGGCAATGAACGCATTGTAGATTATCTAGCAGGTTTCCGTGAACGCGTTAATCGCGACATGTACATCAGTTCTTTCAATGCTGTACGTACACATGACTGTGATGACGAACATGATCAAATCGTAGACGCTATTGAACGTCACGACGAAGTTGCTGCAGAAACAGCTATGCGTCAGCATATTAACAATGCATTTATCTTCAAAAAAGCAAATGCAGAAGTACAACATAAAAAACTTAATGAAGTATAATGCCTGCTGATGCTGTAATAGGCATAATGACATATGAAAAGCTCCGCTATTGACGGAGCTTTTTTGATTGTTATTTTGAATAGTTAATTCAACTTTCATTTAGAGTATTTAGAGCATCTTGATATAAATTAGGTATCATTTGTTGTATTTAATTAACCGCTATTTTAGCCTATCGGATTAGTTTGTTCTTGTTTTGTTTTGAGACGTCCTTTTGGTGTGGTTTAGAAACTCTAGTCGTTTATAGTGTGATGTTAGGTGAGCATTACAGTTTTTATAGTCTACAACACGCAGTCTTACGAGCTGACCTACGTTGATTTGAAAGGCTTGAGCGATTTTAAAAAGAATTTCCAAAGACATGCCGGAGATGCCTGTACCACATTCTAATTTACTTAAATAACTGCGACTGATACCAATGTGACGAGCTAACTCTTGCTGAGACATATTTAGGGATACGCGAATAATGGCGATTTTATGACCTAAACACACATATTGATGTTGTAAAAATGGGTCTTCGTACGTGTTGATCCGCAGTTCGGTGAGTGGTGTAGACGAGGGGTTCATAGGGACTCCTTCCTTTTCCCTACTCTCTAAATATAGTATACTGAGATTGTTAGCATCTGACTAATATAGAAAACTAGATAATTATCGGTTATTACAGATAATTACACGAATTGTGAAAGTAGTATTACATGTATGCTATAGTAATGTGAGCATACCATCTAGTATGTTATCTTAAGTAGAGGAGGCAATATGGAAAAATATATAGCCGTTGCCCTCGGTGGCGCCACTGGGGCCTTATGCCGTATGGCTCTCGGTGAATGGGTTATGACAAAGGTCAGCTCGTTTCCGTATGGTACGGTAGTAGTAAACCTCGTTGGTTGCCTCATTATCGGTCTAGTCTTAGGCCTTTATATGCAAAAGCCAGATCTACCTCAATGGGCGAGATTCTTCCTCGTTGTAGGTGGGCTAGGTGCATTTACCACCTTCTCAACCTTTGCCTTTGAAATGCTACAGCTTATGATGGCTGAATCCTATGTACAAGCATTATGGTACGGTGCAGTACAAGTCGTAGGGGGCTTAATCCTCTGTTGGGGTGGCATGCTAGTCGTGCGTCTACTCTGTACTATGTAAATATATTAATATTGAATAATAGTATTAAATACATTTTGATGTTATACAGTAACGTATTTTGTTATTAATGACTTGGGAGATATTATGAAATCTATTAGAACACAAGATGCCGTAGGGCAAATATTATTACACGATCTCGTAAGAATCGTCATAGGTGAGGTGAAAGACACGCCCTTCCGCCGTGGTCATGTTATCACAGAAGAGGATATTCCAAAATTGTTAGACCTTGGTAAGGAACATATCTTTGTGATGGAACCGGAAGATGAAGGTTTCTTGCACGAAGAGGATGTAGCTCGTGCTTTGTACCATATGGCAGGCGGCGAAAACATGCACGATGGCCCTATGGCGCAAGGTAAAATTGAAGCCATTGCAGATGTAGATGGTCTTTTCAAGGTCGATGTGGAACGTTTACACGCTATCAACAGCATTGGCGAACTGACTATTGTAACGAGATTTAATAACACACCTGTGAAAGCTGGTGATAAACTAGCAGGTATGCGTTGTATTCCATTATTGTTAGAAGAACAACAAGTAGAAGATGCAAAAAAAATTGCTGATGGTAAGCCTTTGTTACATGTAAAGCCGTTCGTGCGCAAAACAATGGGGATTGTTACGACTGGTTCTGAAGTATTTGAAGGTCGTATTAAAGATGCTTTCACACCAATCATTGAAGAACGTTGTGCTGAATTTGGTGTTACAAAGGTAGCTCACGAAATTGTAACGGATAATACAGACGATATCGTGGCGGCTATCGACAAGGTGAAAGCAGCAGGCGCAGATATCATTTTCTGCACTGGCGGTATGAGCGTTGACCCAGATGATCTCACTCCAGGAGCGATTAAACGCTATGCAGATCGCGTAGTTACTTATGGATTACCTGTGTTACCAGGGTCCATGGTTTGCATTGCTTACTGTGCAGATGGCACACCAATTCTTGGTGTACCAGGTGGTGTATTGTTCAGCAAACCGACTGCTTTTGATGAAATTGTGCCACGCCTCATCGCAGATGATGAAATCACCAAAGAAGATTGTATAGCTATGGGTCATGGAGGATTCTTGGGCTAATAGGCTAGTATAATAAGATTAGCTAGAATAACCAATATAGCTATTTTAAGTAATATAGCTAAAGCAAATAATATAACTAGAATAATTAGTATAGCTAGTATAATGAATATAGTTAATATAGCCAATATAAGGAGATAAGATAAATCTTATCTCCTTATATTGTTATTATGCTATTAATTTATAGTATGATGAATTTGATAG
>CAJZEE010000051.1 GCA_915066865.1 uncultured Veillonella sp. | reverse complement strand
CTTATTCTGAAAAAAGAAAAAGCCTGCAAAGCAGGCTTTCATCATTAGAATTGATTAATCATTGCCCCTAACACTAAGCTCAACACAGCAAAGATAATCCCCAATATAATCGTACATTTAGATAAGAAAGCGTCTAAACCGCGTTGCTTACCACCAAAAGAAGAGTCTGCCGCACCAGAAACAGCACCACCCATGCCTGCGTTTTTGCTATTCTGTGCAACAACTACTACGATTAATAAGATAGATACAATAACTTCTACAATCATTAAGAAATTTGTCACGACTGTCATCCTTCCTGTGTGGCTCTTGGAGAATCCAAAACCCGATGTTCTAAATACTTCTCTAATTTACGTTTAACCCTTTGTAACGCATTGTCTATAGATTTGACACTGCGATCTGTGACCTCAGCCATTTCTTGGTAAGAACGTCCGTCTAAATAGCCTTCCAAGACCTCCCACTCGAGTTCACTTAAAATATGACCAATATTGCGCTCAATATCATCCAATTCCTCTTGGCTGATAATAAGATCCTCAGGATTGGTAACCTTTGCTGAAGATAGCATCTCGATCAATGTACGCTCTGATTCCTCTGTATAAACTGGCTTATTTAAAGATACATAGGAATTTAAAGGCGCATGTTTTTGTCTAGTAGCCGACTTAATAGCCGTAATAATCTGTCTAGTTATACAAAGCTCCGCAAAAGCTCTAAAGGACGCTAATTTATCATGTTTAAAATCTCGCGTAGCCTTATAAAGACCAATCATCCCTTCTTGAATGATATCTTCACGATCTGCGCCTACTAAAAAGTAAGAACGCGCCTTTGCACGAACAAAGTTTTTATATTTATTAACAATATAATCGATTGCAAACTCATTTTGCTCTTCTTGAGCTATGACCACAACTTGCTCATCGGTCATTTCTTTGAAATTGTAATCGGGCTTGCGTGTATGAATTGTGTTCATATGCTCCTCCTTACAATTGAGCAGAAAAACCAATATATTCATTATACTGGAACTATATGTGATTTTCAACTATCAATGGCCACGCCGTAATTTCTCTAGCTTTTCAGCTACTTCAGGAGATAATAACCCTCCTACTTCATTACGTCGCAAGCTAAATTGATCTCGTCTATGTTCATGAGCGTATTGTAATCGTTCCTCTTCCTTAGCTATGCGAATCATATTTTGCAATTCTCGAGCTGGAATGCGTAAACCACCAGATCCAAGAATTTGATTTTGTTCAGCTCCATCAGAGGTTACAACATATACATTGGTATATTTGCCTTTCCGCAAAAATACCTCTCGTTCAATAAAGGAATCCGCCGTCTCTCCATCCTCAGTATAAACTTCAAGAAATCCGCTCGTAATAGCCTCTACAGAACCGCCAGACTTTGTATATTTACCATCAAACACAAGGATAACTTCGTATCCCTTGAATTTTCCGTAGTTTAACAATCTATCTCTAAGCTCCATACGGGCATGTTCTAATGACTCATGAGCCAATTTCTTTAGATGAGTCCAGGCGAATATCACATTATATCCATCTACAATTAAGATATCTTTTAACATAATTATTTCGCTTGTCGTTGACGAACCGCTTCATACATAAGAACGGCGGCTGCAACAGATGCATTCAAAGAATTTAAATTCCCATACATAGGGATGGTAACGAGGAAATCACAAGCCTCTTTCACAACGCGGCTAATGCCCTTACCTTCATTACCGATAACGATAACTGTAGGAATTGTCATATCCGCCTCGTATAAGGTACGATCACCTTCCATATGAGCGCCCATAACCCAAAAACCTTGTTTTTGAAGTTGTTTAATAGTTTGAGCTACATTCCCAACCTGTACAAGTGGAATTTGTTCAATAGCACCTGCCGATGTTTTAGCTACAGTAGCATTAATAGGAGCATTGTGACGCTTAGGAATGAGTACGGCCGTAGCCCCTACACATTCCGCAGTACGGATAATTGCGCCCATGTTATGTGGATCCTCAACACCATCTGTTAGGATAAGCAAAGGGACATCATGATTCGTCTCTTGTAGTACTTCACCAAGTTCCTTAAATTGAACAGCAGAAACAAGAGCAATAACACCTTGGTGTGGTACCTCTAAATCATATTTATTCATTTGTTTGATAGGCGTTGGACGTACTTCAATGCCTTGAGATTTAGCAAGGCCAACAATATCAGCTAGACCTGTTTTAACCTTATCTTCACTGACCATAATGCGCTGGATGGAACGACCACTTTTAAGGGCCTCTTTAACCGCATTGCGACCTACAATATAATTATCCATACTACATACCTCGTAGAGTTATTGAAAAGGCTTGCTTCATAACATCTTGTAAGCGCTCATCTTGACGCGTTTCATAAAGAAATCCAAGTACGGCTTCAAAGGCTGTACTACTACGATACTCTTGAACAGAACTACTTTTTGGCACATTTACATTACTATTTCTAGCTCGTCGTGCAATAGCTTGTTCTTGTTCTGTGAAAGCATCCTCTATTTCAAGCAATACCTTCGCTTGTGACTTAGCACAAATAAACTCAGTAACAATGGTGTGCAACACTTGTACCTTAGATATATTCATTTGTACCACTCGTTCACGGACATACATGGAGTATACGGCATCGCCAATATAGGCAAGCATAACTGCATCTGCACTGAGACACTCCTCTATAGTTCGTTTACGCAAACGAAGCGGCTCTTGTTCAAGAGCCGTCAACTTTTTTATTGCTTCATTCTTTAAGAATTGAAATTGTTTAAACTTCACGTTTTTTCCACCGTGCACCTTGAGGGGAATCCTCAATAGTAATACCGATTTCAGCCAAACGATCGCGGATACAATCAGCTAATGCCCATTGTTTTTGATCGCGACATGCTTGACGTACAGACAAGATTACTTGCATTAATTCTTCATATTCAGCAGCGTTAGCACCTGTGTTGCCTTCCCATGCTTTTTCAAGAATACCAATTACTTCTGTCATGAACTTGAAGATACGTTTTACTTCAGCAATAGCTTCTTGGCAAACAACACCTTCACGACCTGTTACAGTTTGATAGTAAATGTTGATCTCTTTAGCAAGACCAAACATGCTAGATGTAGCTAACGCAGTATTGAAGTCATCGCTCATAGCTGCTTCGAATTCTTCTTCATACTCTTTAGCTTTTTCTAATAAGTGTTGCGCTTCATCACATGGACCTGGTTCACATTTTTCAAGGTACAATAGATTTTCAATAGCAGTGCTTAAACGTTCTAAGGATTTATTTGCTTCCTCTAAACGTTCATCAGAGAAATCTAATGGACTACGATAATGAGTGCTCAACAAGAAGTAGCGCAATGCGTCTGGGCTATATTGTTCCAAAATATCTTTTACCAAGAAGAAGTTATTCAAGGATTTAGACATTTTTTCAGAATTAATGGTAATGAAACCATTGTGTAACCAATAGCGTACAGATGGATGTTGACCAGAACAACCTTCAGATTGGGCAATTTCGTTTTCATGATGAGGGAAGATCAAATCACTACCACCACCATGGAAGTCAAATTCTGTACCTAAATATTTTTGGCTCATAGCAGAACATTCAATGTGCCAACCTGGACGGCCATTCCCCCAAGGGCTTTCCCAATATGGTTCACCTGGTTTTGCAGCTTTCCATAACGCAAAGTCCATAGGATTTTTCTTACGGCCATCAACTTCGATACGAGCACCCGCTTCCATATCATCTAATGTACGGCCAGATAACTCACCATAATGTTCAAATTTATCAACGCTATAATATACATCGCCATCGAGTTCATAAGCATAGCCTTTTTCAATCAATGTAGAGATCATAGCAATAATATCTTCGATATGTGTAGAAACACGTGGATAAATATCAGCACGTTGTACACCAAGGGCATCCATTACTTCGAAATAGCTGTCGATATAACGGTTTGCAATAGTATCCCAAGATACGCCTTCACCATTGGATGTATTGATGATTTTGTCATCTACATCAGTAAAGTTTTGTACATATGTTACTTTATAGCCTACATGTTTCATATAGCGACGAATTACGTCCCAAGTTACGAATGGACGTGCATTGCCAATGTGAGGATGGTTATATGGTGTAACACCACATACGTACATCTTTGCCTCACCTGGTGTTACAGGATTGAACACCTCTTTTTGGCGCGTCATAGTATTATAAACTGTAATTTCTCTCATCGTTACCGATGCCTCCATTTTCGTAAAATAAAAAAGACCCCTCATCTCATACAGAGACGATGGTCCGCGGTTCCACTCTGTTAGGTACCAGCAGTGGCACCCACTCATCGCATAACGGCGCGTCACCGGACAAACCTACCTATAATCGGAATGTCAGCTCGTGAATGCATTTCGTCTACCTATACTTGAACCCTCCCACCATCGGTTCTCGCTAAAAAGTTAGTTGTAGAGTACTTCTTTCAGTCTCAGCTTTTACTATTAAATCTATATTCAGATATAGAAATATTATATCAATTATCCTATAGAATGTCAATGAAAACAAGAAAACCCTCATCTTTCAACATAGCCAAACAATGTATTAAACATGCATATTTCGGATATAAATTTGAAAGATGAGGATGATGAATTAACTATTAAGCATTTTCCAACTTCTCTTGATCGTCATGTTTACGGCAAATACCTGCGAAGATAGAGCCTGTAAAGTTATGAATGATAGAGAATACTGCACCTGCTACTGCCGCTTGAGGAGTAAAATGTTTAAGCGCTAAAGATACGGATAATGCAGAGTTTTGCATTGCCACTTCAATTTGCATTGCACGACGAGAGGAAACATCAATACTAAGAGCCTTACATATAAAGTACGTTACTACATAACCACTCACATTTTGTACTAAGCAAGCTACGAAGATGATGAAACCAGTTTCAGCAATTTGTTTTTGGTTCACTGCAGTAACAGCAGCCAAGATTAATAATACTGCAATAGCCGCAATTGTAGGACATACAGATTTAACAGGTTCGATCTTAGAGCCGATGAAGTAATTCAATACGATACCCAAGATGATCGGTACCAATACGATTTTTACGATAGAAATAAACATCGGCATAAATTGGATTTCAATGGAAGATGTAGCACCTGCATACAATACAACGAATAAAGGTGTCAAAATTGGAGCCAATAATGTAGAAACAGTCGTTGCAGATACAGATAACGGAACATTACCATTCGCAAGGAATGTCATTACATTAGAGGCAGTACCACCAGGACATGCACCTAACAAGATGAATCCGATACCAATTTCTGGAGGGAAATTGAAAATAAGGGCTACCAAGAAACCTGCTAATGGCATCCACAAGAATTGAATTACAGATACAAGGATAACTTTCATCGGTTGCTTAAATACATCAAGGAACACTTGAGCTGTTAATGTTAAACCCATGGCAAACATTACAAATTGAAGCATGTACGCAATGTACGGCGTCATCCAAGAAAATACAGTTGGTAATACATACGCTAACACTGCCATCAATAGCACGACCCAGGAAAGATAGCTATTGAATAAGTGGTTAAGAGAACGAATAATACTCATAAATGCACTCACTTTCATAATAAATAAAAATAAAAGACGCCGATTATTATAGCATTTCTATAGGATAATCTCAATATACATAAAAAGCTCTCATAACAATAGCTATGAGAGCTTTTTTCTTAGATTGTATTACTATTTTGTTAAAGCGCTAACATTGTCTAAGCGATGCAAGCATTTTTCTTTACCAAGCAATGTAACAATATTATTCAAATCTGGACCATGCATTTGACCAGTTAAAGCTACGCGAATTGGCATGAATACGAATTTACCTTTCAAAGCAGTTTCTTTCATAACTGCTTTAATAGTTGCTTTTACAACATCAGGCGTAATTTCATCAAGTTCAGCCAATGCACTGCGGAATGCACCTAGAACTGTTGGTGCTGTTTCTTCATTCAATACAGCACGCAATTCCTCTTCGTGACCTTCTTCAAGGAATACAGTTTCACCCATAAACATGCCTACATGATCTTTAATTTGCGCCCCATAGCTAATATGGTCGCGGAATGTAGAGCATAATAATGTCAACCAATCAATATCCGCTTGATTTAAGCTATCTGGAGCCAAGCCAACTTCTTTCAAATGTGGCAAACAAAGATGGAATAAATCTTCGTCGCTCAAATTTTTCATATAGTGGAAGTTGATATGGTTTAATTTATCAATATCAAATACTGCTGGGTTCTTCGCTACGCGATCCATGGAGAAAGCTTGAATCAATTCATCTTGTGTGAAGAACTCTTCTTCCCCTTCTGGAGCCCAACCAAGAAGAGCCAAGAAGTTTACTAGTGCTTCTGGTAAATAGCCCAATTGTTTGTATTGTTCAACAGATGTAGCACCATGGCGTTTGGACATTTTTTTGTAATCTTTGCCAAGAATCAAGGAAATGTGACCAAATTTTGGCACTTCCCAGCCTAGTGCTTCATAAATAGCCATTTGACGTGGAGTATTAGATAAATGTTCTTCTGCACGAATAACGTGAGTAATCCCCATCATATGATCATCCATTACTACTGCAAAGTTATATACAGGAATACCATCAGATTTTACGATTACAAAGTCACCTACACCATTGGATTCAAAGGATACATGACCACGTACCATATCATCGAAAGCATATGTTTTATTCAAGGGAACGCGCAAGCGAATGGTTGGTTTACGACCTTCTGCAATATATTTAGCCTTTGTTTCTTCATCTAAATGTTGGCAATGGCCATTATATTTAGGTGTTTCACCACGATCCATTTGTTCTTGGCGAACAGCATCTAATTCTTCAGGTGTGCAATAGCACTCATACGCTTTGCCTTCATCCAACAAACGTTGTGTTACTTCTTTATATAAGTCAAGACGTTCTGTTTGACGGTAAGGACCATTATCGCCACCTACATCAATGCCTTCATCCCAGTTCATGCCAAGCCATTGCAAGGAAGCTTTGATATTTTCTTCACTTTCACGAGTAGAGCGAGCCAGATCTGTATCTTCAATACGCAATACAAATGTGCCTTTTTCTTTACGTGCTAACAACCAGTTAAACAAAGCAGAACGAGCGCCACCAATGTGGAATGGACCCGTAGGGCTTGGAGCAAAACGAACTTTCATGGAACTCATGATTATACCTCTCCTTCATATACAGAAACGACAGCTTGTGCAGCAATGCCTTCACGGCGCCCGATGGCCCCAAGCATTTCATTTGTTGTCGCTTTAATACTAATACGTTCTAATGGTATTTCTAAAACAGATTGTAAGTTAGCCTTCATCGTATCGATGTGTGGCTTTAACTTAGGTGTCTCTGAAATAACCATAATATCTATATTATAGGCTTGTAACCCACGTTCTTTCAATAAGGAATTAACCTTTTCTAGTAAAAGCATGCTAGAAATCCCTTTATACTGGTCATCTTCAGGTGGAAAATAATATCCAATATCTCGTAGACCTGCAGCACCTAGCATAGCATCCATCAATGCATGAATAAGAACATCCGCATCGGAATGCCCATCAGGGCCGAGTTCAGATTCGATATGAACACCGCCAAGAATACATGGGCGACCTGCTTTTAATTGATGAATATCATAACCAAATCCAACGCGCATACGTGTATCCTCAATTTCTAAATATCGCTTAGCTACTGCAATATCATTTGGTGTTGTCACTTTAATATTACAATAATCCCCTTCAACTATATGTACAGGTTTACCTACATACTCAACTAGTGATACATCATCAGTACCAAGATACTTAGTTTCATATGCCGCTTGATGAGCCTCTACAAATAATTCTTTTTGAAAGCCTTGTGGCGTTTGAATTTGGTATAGCTCACTACGCTGTAATGTTTCTAGAACATTATGGTCTGTATCAACTCGTTTAATGGTATCTGTAGCCGGAACACCTACTGTAGCAGCACCATAGGTATTAGCCGAGTCAGCAACATTATTAAACATTTCTGTAGAGGCTAATGGTCGCGCTCCATCATGAACAAGGACAATATTGGTTTCTTCTGATACAGTTTTAAGGCCACATGCTACAGAGTCTTGACGCTCTTTTCCACCCAGCACTATATGAACTGGAACAGACAAATCCAACTCTTGAATATGTTTTGTCATATATTCTTGTTCGCCTTCGGCTACAACAAGAATAATCTCTTTCAAACCTTCAATATTTGCCACATTTTGCAATGTACGCTGAATGATAGAGAATCGTCCTAAAGGGATAAATATCTTATTTTCTTTATACCCCATGCGGCGCCCCGCACCAGCGGCGAGAACAATACAACTAATTACCTTGTCCATTTTGTCCTCCATCTACACGAGCAAAGATCATGCGACCTGCACTAGTTTGTAATATGGATGTAACCATTACCTCTACAGTTTGCCCCACATAAGGTTTACCATCTTCAACAACAATCATGGTACCATCATCGAGATAAGCAACACCTTGGTGTACTTCCTTGCCTTCTTTCATAATTTGCACGCGAATCCATTCGCCTGCAATGAGGGCCGGTTTCAGTACATTGGCTAGTTCATTCAGATTAAGCACCTCAATGCCTTGCACTCGAGCCACCTTATTTAAGTTGAAGTCATTAGTCATCAACTTCCACTGCTTATCCAAAGCAAGACGCATTAATTTAGAATCTACTTCTGTAAGATCATCATAATCATCTTCTATCACTTCAATGGCTACCTTGTTAGCATCTTGCATCTCTTTCAAAATATCGAGGCCACGACGACCGCGATTTCTCTTTGTAGCATCAGCAGAGTCAGAAATAATTTGTAACTCATTCAATACAAAGAGGGGAACCATTAGAGGGCCTTCAATAAATCCTGTATTACATAGTTCCTTAATACGTCCATCAATAATAACAGATGTATCTAGTAGTTTTGGTGTGCTCGTAGTTTTATCAGATTTATGAGTAGAGAACATTTTAAAACGACTTGTTTTTTTAGGGCCTTCTCCACTCCATTGTTGTACATAGTTATTGTACATTTCAGGGCCTTTACGAGCCATAATTTTAAGGCCACTATATCCAAAGATAGCACTCAATATAATAGGAATATAAGGTCCTATAATAGGTACTTGATTGAATGCAACACCAATTAAATTTGCAATAATAAGACCGAATAATAAACCGATGGTGCCTGCAATCAATTCTTGATTTGGAATATGAGTAAGAATGCGTTCTAAACGTTTAGCAATGACTAAGCCTTGCTTTAAAATAAATGAAGAAATTAAATACCCAATAATAACGCCTAATAGAGTACCAAAAATCAATACTGAAATACGTGCAATGGTTAATGACATATCCCCAAAGGACTCAAATTGAGATACCAAATATGGGTCGATAATAGGTGCTAAGCTATCCATTCCAACATAGGCCGCTGTGCCCACAAGAATAGCTATTACATAGCGCAATATCCGATAAATCATTACATCACCTCCTAATTATGAAAATACGAGTTGCATCGCCTCTTGTATAGATTTGACACCTTTAATTTTGATAGAACTATCATTATCCTTGATTTGTTTATAGTTGCCTTCAGGAATAATAAACTTTTTAAAACCTAATTTCTTGGCTTCATTTATACGCTGTTCAATGCGAGGAATACTGCGAACATTACCAGTTAAGCCTACTTCACCTAAAATTACCATATCTGTTGGAACGATTCGATTTTTCAGATTTGACACAATGGCAACCGCCATAGATAAATCACAAGCAGGTTCATTTACCTTGAGACCACCGATGACATTTACATACACGTCTTTATTACCTAATGTAAAGCCACAGCGTTTTTCTAAGACTGCTAATAATACAATTAATCGGTTAAGATCATAACCAATCGCCGTACGTCTAGGCATACCAAAGGCCGTAGTAACGACCAAGCTTTGTACCTCTACTAAGATGGGCCGAACCCCTTCGAGGTAAATCATAACAGCACTGCCACTTTCTTCATCGGAACGCTCTGCCAAGAGAGAAGCAGATGGATTGGATAATTCTTGTAACCCTTCCTCTACCATGGCAAAAATACCTGTTTCTGATGTAGAACCAAAACGGTTTTTAATGGACCGTAATATACGGAATTGATAAGAACGCTCCCCTTCGAAGTAAAGCACTACATCTACCATATGCTCTAACATACGAGGCCCTGCAATATTGCCTTCCTTTGTTACATGACCAATGATTACAGTAGGTATATTTCGTTCTTTACAGAAGCGAAGTAGGCGAGATGTGCATTCCCGAACTTGACTAACACTGCCTGGCGCAGCATCTATATCTCCAGTATACATAGTTTGTATAGAGTCAATGACTAGTAAGGAAGGAGTCATTGCTTCAGCTTGCTCCAATATATGATCTAGATCAGTATCTGCAATAACTTGTAATCGTTCACTATTAATATGCAGTCGTTCTGCTCGAAGTTTAAGTTGTAACTGAGACTCTTCACCAGATGCATAAAGAACTGCTCCTACTGTATCGGCTACCTTCTGGGATACTTGTAGTAACAGAGTAGATTTACCAATACCAGGATCACCACCTAAAAGCATTAGAGCACCAGGCACTATGCCACCACCTAATACACGGTCAATTTCACCAAAGGTTGTAGATACGCGTGCAATAGAAGAAATTTCGATATCTGGCAAGGCGGTAGGTTTCGCCGTTTGATTTCCAACACCTCGAGAAGGTGTTCGACTATGTTTAGTTTCTTTAATGATTTCTTCAACTAATGTATTCCATTCTCCACATTGTGGACAACGGCCCATCCACTTAGAGGATTCAGCCCCACAATTTTGACAAAAGAATACAGATTTTGCTTTTGCCATAACACCTCAATACATTTAAAAAGAAAGGTCATGAATGATAACCATTCATGACCTTTTATGCATAATTTTACTACATGGTTAACTATCATCATTTTATAGTATACCATTTAACTTATATTTTTTATATGAAAGGTAGTCATTAACTGTATAATTTGTATTTTTATCATATTGATACAACAAGATCGTTATCCTTTGCATCTGCTTTAATAATTTTACCTTCTTTTGCATCTCCTTTCAAAATAAGATCGGACACTGGGTCCTCAATTAAACGTTGAATAGCACGTTTTAATGGTCGAGCCCCCATTGTGAAATCAGAGCCCTCCTTAACGAGTAATTTCATAGCCTCAGGAGTTATTTCTAATTGTAAATCACGTTCTCCAAGGCGTTTTGTGACATCACTCATTAAAATGGTTACAATTTCTTTTAAGTCCTCTCCTGTTAATGGATGGAATACAATCATTTCATCAATACGGTTTAAAAACTCAGGTCTAAAATGACGTTTCACCGCATCCATTACTGACTTCTTAGCCTCTTTGAACTCAATTTCTTTATTTTCATCTACATTGAAATCAGATTTTTTAGCCGCTAAAAAACCAAGTTCTGGAGAGTTTTTATGTAAAGCTTTAGCACCTAAGTTACTTGTCATAATAATAACTGTATTTCTGAAATCTACAGTTCTTCCTTGACTATCAGTAAGACGACCATCATCAAGAACTTGTAACAAAATATTAAAGAAATCTGCATGTGCCTTTTCCACTTCATCGAGGAGGATAACGCTATATGGTTTACGACGTACCGCATCTGTTAATTGGCCACCTTCTTCATAGCCTACATAACCTGGAGGAGCACCGACTAAGCGAGACACAGTATGTTTTTCCATATATTCAGACATATCAAGTCGAATCATAGCAGATTCATCGCCGAACAAGGAGGATGCAAGCGCTCTTGCTAGCTCAGTTTTCCCTACACCAGTTGGCCCAAGGAACAAGAATGAACCAATAGGCCGTTTTGGGTCTTTTAATCCAGCCCTTGCACGGCGTACAGCTTTAGCTACAGCAGTAACAGCCTCATCTTGACCTACTACACGTTTATGAAGTTCTTCTTCCAAATGTAGTAAGGTTGCAGACTCTTCTTCTGCAATTTTAGCCACTGGAATGCCTGTCCATTGCGCTACTACAGCAGCTATGTCTTCCTCTGTTACTATTAACTTTTGATCGCTTTTTTCTTTAGCGATAGATTTTTTATCACCAATTTCTTTTAATAGTGATTGTTCTTCATCGCGAAGCTTTGCAGCCTTTTCAAAATCTTGAGACGTAACAGCCGCTTCTTTTTCTTTCTTAACTGTATTGAGGCGATCCTCTAATGCTTTAACATCAGGTGCGGCAGAAAATACTTTCATACGAACCTTAGATGCAGCTTCATCGACTACATCGATAGCCTTATCAGGTAAGAATCGATCTGTAATATATCGGCTAGATAAAGACACAGCTGCTGTTAATGCCTCATCTGTAATCTTAGCCTTATGGAAAGCTTCATACCGATCTCTTAATCCCTTTAAAATTTCAAGAGCATCCTCTTCGTTAGGCTCTCCTACTTGAACGGGTTGAAAACGACGCTCTAAAGCAGCATCTTTTTCTATATGTTTCTTATATTCATCAAGTGTTGTGGCACCGATAACTTGGAATTCACCTCGTGCCAAAGCAGGCTTTAAGATATTAGCTGCATCCATAGCGCCTTCAGTAGCACCTGCCCCAACCAATGTATGAATTTCATCTATAAAGATAATCATATCATCATGTTGTTGTACTTCATCAATGGCTTTTTTCAACCGTTCTTCAAATTCACCACGGTACTTGGCACCCGCTAACATAGAACCAATACTAAGAGAAATAATGCGTTTATTACGTAAAATCTCCGGTACATTACCAGTCACAATACGCTGTGCCAAGCCTTCGGCAATAGCTGTTTTACCTACACCTGGTTCACCAATAAGAACAGGATTATTTTTAGTTCTACGGCTGAGAATTTGAATGACTCGTTGAATCTCCGTATCGCGGCCAATTACAGGATCAATCTTACCTTGTTTAGCAGACTCATTAAGGTCAGTTGCAAAATCTGACAGCTCACCTAAATCATTATTGCTATTTATTCCCTCTTGACCACCATTATTGCTACCTTTATTCGAGCCAAGAATACTACGAATTGCTCCTACTACGTCATTACTACGTATATTCATAGCTCGTAGAATAGCAACAGCAACACCGCTACCATCGCTAAGTAGGCCCAATAGAATATGCTCAGTACCAACGTAGTTGTGATTCATGTGATTTGCTACTTGAATGGCAAGCTCAAGCACATGCTTAACGCGAGGTGTCATATATATTGACGTTGCCTTTTTATTACCACGTCCTACATGTTCTTCTACAGCTTCAAAAATATCTTCTGTAACAAGGCCAAGCTCTTCTAAAGCTTTAGCTGCTACACCATTTTTAACCTTTGTAAGGCCTATGAGTACGTGTTCAGTACCGACATAGTCATGTCCTAACTCCAAAGCAGCCTCTTGAGCTAACGAAAGAACGCGCTGTGCATCGTCTGTAAACCGTTGCATCATAATATCACCTCATCTATCTATGTAAATTGTAATTATTTCTTTTCAAATATATGTAAACAATGGTGAAATAACCATTGGAATATCAAAAATATTATTAAACTCTATTAATCTATTATGCTATCTAGTATTAATATTTACTATTTTTTACAAATCTCTTAACAGTAAACTAAGAAAATTATATAAATCAATCTATACAAAATAAATAATCATGCATTAATTATTTATGTACTTATATTAATTTGAAATTTTTTGACGTATCACCTTTGCACGATAGCTGTCGCGATCGGTATCTGTCAAATTTTCACTACCTAAGTATTTAGAGAGGAAGTTTGGTCTAGTTATAGCAACAAGCTCATTAAAAGTATCTTTACCCCAGAATGGTAATATTTCTAAATCTACACCTAATTGAATATCACTAATCTTACTAAGTGCCTCTTTACCGCTTACACGTCGTGCATATTGTAAAACTCCATAGGATCGCCAAAGTATATCTTCCAAACCTTCTTTATCATTGTGTAATAAAGATTGCCGGGACTTTCGTTCTTCTGCAATAATTCCTTCTACGATTTTAATCAATTGCTCAATAGTTGCTTCTTCACTAATACCCATCGTTCGTTGATTAGAAATCTGGTAAATACAACCTAAAGCTTCGGAACCTTCCCCATACAAACCTCGTACAGAGTAACCTAATTGTATTATGTTACGAATGAGTCTCGTAATACGACCAGATAAGGTCAATGCGGGTAAGTGTAACATAACAGAGGCCCGTAAACCTGTACCCACATTAGTGGGGCAAGCAGTTAAATAACCAAATCGCTCATCAAAGGCATAAGGGTATTTTGCTTCGATAGCTTTATCAATTTGAACTGCATGATTATAAGCTTGTTGCAATTTAAGTCCTGGAGCCATAGATTGAATACGTAAATGATCTTCTTCATTTACCATAATTGCGATAGAAGCATCATCAGATACGATCAAATTACGATACGGTAATTGTTCCTCTAAAGCAGGACTCATTAAATGTTTTTCAACTAAGACAGCACGTTCACGTTGACTTAATTGCTCAAGGCTAATATTTGTATATTGATGCTCATCAGCCATTTTTAATATTGGCAATAGGCCTCGAGAGATTGTATTCACTTTTTCTAAGGAAACTGTATCTTCACGATTCGTAAACAATATATCATCAAAATTTCTCGCCAATCGTATACGACTTGAAATTACAATGTGGTCTGTCGCCTCTGTATCCTGACACAGCCACTGACTTAGCGGAGAGTCCAATATAGTATCTAACATAAGAACCTCCTATTCGTTATCACCATCGATGATAACTTCTAGATTTTTAATTTTATCTCTCAAAATTGCGGCTTCTTCAAAGTTTTCAGCTTGAATAGCTGTATCTAATTGACGGCGCAATTGCTTTACTTCATACTTTGCTTTAAATACATTAGTACCACGACTAGGTATAGCCCCTTCATACTCAGAACTACCTTGTATTCGTTCTAATAATGGATTTATTTCACTATTAAAAGTCTCATAACATTGACCACAGCCAAACTTACCTACCCGATTGAATTCATCATAAGTAATACCACACTGAGGGCATCTCTTAGATTGATGAGCTTTTAATAAGTTATCTGGATACACCATATTCTTAAAAAAATCATTAGTAAAAAAGTTATTATCCCACATATCATTCATAAAAAAACTATAAGGAGATAATTTCCCAGCTTGTTGTAACTCGGTGGCACAAGCACTGCAAAGATGTTGCTCAGTCTTTTGATTATTTATGATATTAGTCATATGGATAGTAGCTTCATTTTTATGGCAATGATCACATAACACAAATCATCACTCCTTCCGTAAAGTGTCCACCATTGATGCATATAATTGACGAACAGCATCATTACGTTCTTCTACGTCTACATTTTCAATTAATGTAGCAAAAGAATTATGCATCAATTGAGCTTCACGACGGGTAATCTTTTCAGATTGTAATAATTGAAATAATGATTGATCTACATCTCGCATATCAATTAATCGTTCTACCGTATTTGGACCTTCATAAATCCGATAAGTTGTAACAGCAGGTAAAGAATCTGAACTTTCTGGGTTAATTTTTTTGATTCGAATATATCCACCCAAGCCACGTCTTGACTCAACATCAAAACCGCGCTCATTAGAAAAACGCGTACTTAACACATAACTAATTTGGGATGGCGCACAATCTAATTCATCAGCCAATTCATTACGCTTTAAAATTAGCTTTTCTTGTTCTTCACGCATACGGTCTAATATAAATTTTTCTATTTTATCAGCTATCATACTCATAAAAAACACCCCTTTAAAGAGATCGGAAGAGCGTCGTG
>CAJZEE010000050.1 GCA_915066865.1 uncultured Veillonella sp. | reverse complement strand
TTCCGATCTAGAAGAGCCTGAAATTGTTGATTTAGCTACATTCTTAAATGCTATGGGGGCTAATATTCGCGGAGCTGGTACAAATGTGATTCGTATTGAAGGTGTACCTCAATTACACGGTGCTATTCATACTGTTATTCCTGACCGCATTGAAGCTGGTACATATTTAATCGCCGCTGCTATGGCAGGTGGTGATGTATTCGTAGAAAATGCATTGCCAGAACATCTAAAACCAGTAGTGGCTAAATTAAAGGAAGCTGGTGTAACAGTAGAGGAAGAAATCGACGGCATTCGCGTTATCAGTAGTGGTAAAGGCATTAAAGCTGTCGATATTAAAACATTGCCATACCCTGGATTCCCAACAGATATGCAAGCTCAATTTATGGCTCTTACTACGATTGCGGAAGGCACTAGTACAGTAACAGAAACTGTATTTGAAAATCGTTTTATGCATGTTGCTGAACTTCGTAAAATGGGGGCGCATATTGACATCGATAATCGTCAAGCTATTGTCGAAGGTATGCCAAGCTTACACGGGGCTATAGTGAATGCTACTGACCTGCGTGCTGGAGCGGCGCTGGTATGCGCTGCATTGACTGCGGAAGGTAGAACAGAAGTCGGTCGTTTACATCATATTGACCGAGGTTATGATGATTTTGTAGGTAAATTGCAAAGGTTAGGTGCTGATATTGTTCGGGTTGACGAATAAGAGTACACAGCCAAAACAAAATAAAAAGAAAAGAAGCCGGCGCTCTAAAGGGCCGGCTTTATACAACGAGCAACAGAGCTTAGGTGCTGCAAAGGTTGAGAATTCGAAAGCAAGTACTACACGCAAACCATTGAGAAGGACAAAACGTAAGTCCACTAAGCTTTCAAATGGCGTGGCAAAGCAAGCTAATCATTTAGCCTCCAATATGCGCGAGACCATGATTAAAGTTACAAAAATGCGCCGTGCTGAACGACGTAGTCGTGAGACTGTAGCGATTGCTAAAACAACGCCAGCCATGACATTAAAACGTTTAGTTCGACCTGAGCAAGTTGGAGATTTTATGAGTCGTTTGAATCGATCCTTAAACTTCGATTTGGGAATTGATTTAGGGACTGCAAATATCCTCATTTTTGCGAAGGGTAAAGGCTTGGTATTAGATGAACCTGCGTATATTGCACGGGATAATAAAACCGGTGATATTCTTGCTTTAGGTGAGGCTGCACGTTCTATGGTAGGCCGCACTCCAAAAGGGATTTCCGTCATCCGTCCAGTTCAAGCGGGCGTTATTGCAGATTATGATATGACAGAATTCATGTTGAAGTACTTTATTCGCTCCGTTGTACCTGCTTCTAGATTGATGAAGACGCGTATTATCGTATGTGTGCCATCAGGCATTACACCTGTAGAGAAACGCGCCATTTTAGAGGCTTTACTCAGAACCGGTGCAAAAAAGACGGTCCTTATTGAAGAGCCATTGGCTGCTGCTATGGGGACTGGTCTCAATGATGCTAAGCACGTAGGGGCGATGGTTGTCGATGTTGGCGGTGGCACTACGGATATTGCCGTTCTTTGTGATACGGGTGTGGTTGTAAGTGAATCACTTCGCATCGGTGGAGATTCTTTTAACGAATCTATTATTCGTTATATCCGCCGTAAGAAGCGCCTCGTTATTGGTCCGCTAACGGCAGAGAAAATTAAAATTTCTGTAGGGACTGTGGATCGTCGTGCAAAGGAGCGTACGATTGAGGTACGAGGACGAGATGCAAGTTCTGGATTACCAAAGATGGTTGCGGTGAATTCTTTAGAGATTCAACGTGCTCTAGAAGCACAAGTGATGAATGTTTTGGAAGGCGTTAAGTCCATTTTAGAAAAAACTCCACCGGAACTTGTGGCCGCTATCAATGATCATGGTATCATTCTTACTGGTGGTGGCGCGCTCATCGATGGATTAGACCGTGTTATTACACGTTCTATTGGAATCGCGGCATACCTTGTAGAATCTCCAAGATATGCAGTAATTAAAGGTGTTGCAAAGGCTTTAGATGAAATGTCACAGCTTCGTGATACATTAGATGAGTTACAATAATATAGTTACAATAATATACCATGATGAAGTGAGCTTAAATTGACGAGGTTATGGTCTACAGTTATTCTATTTTATGTATGGAGTATCTTTAGATTGTAACCTCGTTTTTCGTTTATTTTTTGAATTTTTCATCTTTATGCTGTATACTATAGTAAAAGTATATTGCGTAAAATTGATGTAATGATATAAGGCCATTATTATGGTTTGTAGCTATAGAGGAATTAAAGATGAAACGATATCTGTATATGACTTTTGCTGTTTTAGGTCTACTGGGTAGTACCGTTCCTCATGCTGAGGCCGGTAATTTAACAGGGGTGCGCGTATCTAATCATGAAGGTACAAGCCGAATTGTTTTAGATGTATCTGAAATGCCTGTATCTTGGACTCAATCCTATAATGAAGAAACACATGCTCTTACATTGAACTTAGGGGGTACTACAAATGGTTTAACTGGCCCCATATCACAAAATGATAAAAAAACGGGAGTTCTTAAAGGCATTGGCTTACAACAGGTTAATGGGGCTTTACGAGTAACATTAACAGCGAATAAGGATGTACAACATCATGAGTTTGCATTAGAAAAGCCTTCGCGTATAGTAGTGGATTTATTTTCTGGCTATGCGCAACAGACTACAAAAGATGTAAATAAATCTGTAACGTATAGCAAAATTAATAACACCGTAGCTGAAGGGAAAATTCAAGCCTTTGCATTGACCGTAGATAATGATTCACCTATGGTGGTGGCGCATGTTCCAGAAGGTAAACCATTATCTTCTGTTACTCAAGCTCATACAGCTATCATTGGAGCAAAGGTAAAAGGGGGCAGTTTTGAACGACCTTACTCAGTGGCGAGTGATGGAGCCATTGATTTAGAGCGTATTTCTAATCGTGGTACGTTACGATATACGCCTAATAGAGGATACTTTATAGAAGAGAAAAAACCTTTACTTTAAGCTAAAACAAAGAATGAGAGTTTTGTAATCACCTCCGTTGATACGGTTCGTAAAGAGAATGCCTTGACTCTTTATACGTCAACTTATGGTCCTTCTACAAAGACCAATGAATATGGTTATGAAGTGACTATAGCTAATGGCAAGGTTATTAGTAAACAAAAGGGAAATTCTAAAATTGGGGAAAACCAATACGTATTGTCTGGTCATGGCGAATCTGGAAATGCTTTACGTAAATTAAAAGTTGGAACACCTATTACGATTCAAAATAGAGAAGAACTTGCTCAAGTTAGTACTACTGGAGGAGCTAGTTTAGAAGTGGGCACTATGGTGATGAAAGGCGGTCGCTATGTAGGCGCTGATGAATCTAATAACAAAGGTCGTAGCTTCATTGGAACCACAAAGGAACATGATTTAGTTGTGCTAACAGTTGATAAATCCGAACTTCAATCTGTAGGTGTGACTCAAAAAGAAGGAGCTCAGTTATTGTCTAAATTAGGTGTTGTTGATGGCGCTGAATTATCAAATCAAGGTAGCATTGATATAGTTATCAATGATGATTATGTACACAAATCTTCTGCACCTATGAGTTATGAGGATATAGTAATCATAAAATAGATTCGCTGCATACAATTTTGTTTGAAATATTACTAATAATTTAGTATACTATAAATACATAACTAATTTTGTAAAAGGAGGGATCGTTATGAAAAGAGTAGTGTTAGCTTTAGCTGCATTAGGCATTTTAAGTGTTAGCTCTGTAATGGCGGCCCCTGTATCATACCAAAGTGTATTAACAGGTAAAGTTGCTTCTACAGTTTCTGTTGGTACTTCTGTAACAGAAGGCCAAACATTGGTGACTGTAGAGACATTGGCTGGTCCTATGGCTGCTGCTAAATCTACTGTAACTGGTACTGTAACGGCGGTTAATGTTACAGTGGGTTCAGACGTTTCTCGTGATCAAATCGTTGTCACTGTAGAAAGTAAATAAAGGAGAGAAGGAATGAAGTTTTCTCATTCTTGGCGTCGGTATAGAAAAGCGATACTGGCGCTTTTCTTCTGTACTTCACTTACAACTGCACAGGCTATTGATTTTATGCCTGTCAATGATGTAACAACAGGTATGGAAGGTATTGCAAAAACTGTAATCGTAGGGGATACTATTTCCACCTTTGATGTAAAGGTACTGGGTGTCATGAAGGATAAGGGACCATCTGGTCATCTTATTTTAGCCAAGTTTTCCGGACCCGTTATGGATCAAACTGGTGGCATTGCGCATGGTATGAGTGGTAGCCCTGTATATATAAATGGTAAACTCGTTGGGGCTGTTGCTTATGGCTGGGGGTTTGCGGATGGTACGATAGGTATGATTACTCCTATTGAGGATATGGTCAAACTATGGAATATACCATATGAGAAAAACTTATCTAAACCTTGGGATGATACACAATTGATTCCTTTAGGTACTCCACTTATGGCATATGGCTTCGATGCGGCATCAATGGAATACTTTAAATCGAAGTTACCACAATATAAATATGAAACATATGACACCGCAAGTGCTAGTGGTGATGAAATTGCAAAACCTTTAGAAGCTGGTGGCTCAGTAGCGGCTTTGCTAGTTGATGGTGACCTTAAATTGGGCGCTATTGGTACTGTTACTCATGTAGATGGTGAAAAGGTTGTTGCCTTTGGTCATCCATTCTTAAAACATGGTTCTTCTAACTATTTTATGCACAATGCAAGTATCTTTACCGTTGTAAAAAGCTATAATGCTGCCTTTAAGCTTGGCTCTATGGGTAAAGAGATTGGCTCTGTTACCGAAGATAGAGGTGCCGGTATTGCAGGTGTATCAGGCGTGATTTCGCCAGGTATTCCATTGCGATTCCATTTAAAGGATATTGATATGGGCCGTGATAGAACTAGTTCCGTCAAGGTTATTGAAGATGGTGAAATGACACCAACTTTAGCAGCTACAGCCTTATACAATATGTTGAATAAAACATTGGATCGCAGTGGCTCTGGTACGGCTACAATTTCTTATACTATTACGCCAAAAGGGAAAGAACATAAGCCATTAACGCGGACAAATATGTTCTACAGCTCTGATTCTATTAGTGAAAAAGCAGTTGATGAATTTTATAATGTCATTGATGTTCTTATGAACAATCGATTCATCAACTATGAAATTTCGGATATTTCGGTTGAAACAAACGTAACGCAAGATAAGAAAACAGCAAAGCTTATCGATGCTTCTGCTTCGTCTACTGTAGTTTCTCCTGGGGATACTATCGTAGTAGATGTAACATTAGAGCCGTTCCGCGGTGAAAAGGTTATTAAACAAATTTTCTTTAAGGTACCTGAAGATCAAGCTATTGGTAAGTATACCTTAGAGGTGCGTGGCGGTGGCGAGATTCCATTGCCATACGTATTGGAAAAACAGAAATATAATTTAACAGATGAAATTTTACGTCGTTTGAAGGTTCATAAAGATTTTGATGAGCTTTATGATGAAATTCAAAAGACAGATACAAATAATCAAATTGTTGTAGAGTTTTTGGAAGATGGTATCAGCTTAGTTGATGAAGATGGCTCTCAATCTGTTAAAAAGGCTAAGCTTAAAGATGTGGAATCAAAACCTATGCCAGGGGATGTAAAGAAAAAAACAGGTCAAGAAGATTTGAGTTCTAGTAAGGATGATGAAAAGAAACCTGAAAAGACTGCTGTTGATACTGAGTACATTGTGCAAGGTGATGGTCAATTTACGATTCATGTAATGAAGCCTGCTGATCGGGATAAAGAATTAGCAAAACGTGTCAAAGAAGCGAAACATCAGATTAAGATGGAACGCAAGTTAGAATTGGAAGATCAATCTAAAAAAGATAAAACGGATAAAGCTGAGTCTAAAAAGGATTCTAAAAAAGAGTCGAAAGAAACTAATAAAAAAGACGAGGCTAATGCTGGTGGAACAAATACAGCTGAATAAGTTGAAACTGTAAGGGAAAGGGATAGACTGTTGAGTTGGCTAGAATCGATAGGTCGAGTCGTCATAAACGGCTTATCGCAGATGGGTAGTGCTACATTATTAGTGTGGCAAACAATAAAACAATTAAAAATGATTAATCTGTGGCATGTATTTCAACAGATGGCTCACTTAGGGGTAGACTCCTTGCCTATTATTAGCTTAACTCTACTCTTTGCTGGTGCCGTTATGACCTTACAGATTACAGATGTACTCATTACCTATGGTGCTCAAAGTACAGTAGGTGGTCTTATGGCTGTAGCTATGGGCCGTGAATTGGGTCCTATCTTAGTTGGTGTAGTATTAGCCGGCCGTGTTGGCGCAGCTATCACGGCTGAAATTGGTACAATGAAGGTAACAGAACAAATTGATGCCCTACGTGTTATGGCTGTTGATCCTGTTGGTTACCTCGTGGTACCACGTGTAGTAGCGTGTATGATTATGGTGCCAATTTTGGCATTTTATGGTGTTGTTATCGGTATTGCCGGTGGTTACTTTGTAGCCACTGTTATCAAGGGTTTGGCGCCTAGTACATATTTAGATTCTATTCAAATGTTTTCTACCATTTCAGATTTCACCTTAGGACTTATAAAGTCTAGTGTGTTTGGTGCTGTCATTGCATTGGTAGGTGCTTATAAGGGCATGGAAACTAAAATGGGCGCAGAAGCTGTTGGTTTTTCCACTACTAGTTCTGTAGTAACTAGTATTATTCTAGTATTTGTATTAAATTACTTTTTATCTACATTGTTATTTTAGTGGATATTTTTAGAGGGATTTATGATTGAACTACGCAATGTTGTAGTTGCCTACGAGTCACGTGTGATTTTAGACTCTGTTAATCTCACTATTAATGATGGGGAGACGTTAGTTATATTAGGCGGCAGTGGTAGTGGTAAAAGTACATTACTTCGCTTATTAATAGGTTTACAACGTCCTACATCAGGGCAGATTATCGTAGATGGCACAGATATAACTACATTATCTGAAGATGAATTTAATACGGTACGAAGAAAAATGGGGATGGTATTCCAATATTCAGCTTTGTTTGATTCTATGTCGGTAGGTGAGAACGTAGCTTTTGGTTTGCGTCAACATACGAAGTTAAAGGATGACGAAATCAAACGCATTGTGGCAGAAAGACTTGATTGGGTTGGTTTAAAGGGATATGAGTCCTATATGCCTAATGAGTTATCTGGTGGTATGAAAAAGCGGGTTAGCTTAGCTCGTGCTATAGCACTAGATCCGAGTTTAATTCTTTATGATGAACCTTCATCAGGGTTAGATCCTATTACATCAGGTACGATTAGTATGCTAATTAAGGGGATGCAGAATCGGCTTGGTTGTACTTCTATCGTGGTAACACATGATATGCAGTCAGCATTTTATGTTGCTGACCGCATAGCTTTACTCGATCAGGGGCATTTTGTAGAAATTTCTGATACAATAGAATTTAAGAATTCTACAAATAAGAAGGTACAACAATTTATTCATGGTGAAGCAGAGCCGATTAACGAATCTGCGATGGGAGATATATAATGAAGTGGACGACGGAGGCCAAGGTAGGGGCTTTTACAATAATAGGTATAGTTCTATTTATTGCAGGCATACTATTTGTAGGCCGTATCGATATTTGGGCTAAACCGCAAATGACAATTACAGGTGATTTCACTCAAGTAAATGGCCTAAAAAATGGGAATCAGGTTAAATTTTCCGGCGTGGCCATTGGGACTGTTTCTGATATTGAAATTACACCGCGTGGCGTTGTGGTTAAGATGAAACTTGATGAAAAAACGCAGATTCCAAGTGACTCAATCTTTTCCTTGGGGTCAGATGGTTTTTTAGGTGATAAATTTATTCAAATTTCACCAGGACAGTCTAAAGTATATTTACAAGATGGTGACTCCGTTAAAGGTGAAGGCGTTGATGCTGTGGATAAGGCCATGCAGAGTGCACAAAAATTAATGGATGGTACTGAGAAGATGCTACAGTCTATTAATAGTATTATTGGTGATCCTGCAACTCAAAGTGCACTTAAATATTCTTTGCAATCTACAGCTGTGATGGCTGATAATGCGGTAGCTATTACACAAAATATGGCGGATGTAACGGCTCAGCTAAATCAAGCAGCACAGCAATTTAATGCTGATGGTAATGCAGGCAATGATATGCGTGCTATTTTAACTAATTTAAAACAAACTACTGATCGTGTAGATAATATGGCTCGTACCATGGAATCAACTGTAACAGATCCTAAAGCACAAGAAAATATTAAGGAGACTTTACATAATACGGCACAGATTTCAGCTCGCATCAATAAACTGATGGGCGGAAAGGCGTACCAAACGGATGTAAATGGAAATAGTGTAGAGGTTGGTATGACTGAAAAAAAGTCATCTACCAAGATTGAACCATCTGTAGATTTGTTGTATAACACAACGGATAATGAATTCCGTGTCAATGGTAGAGTACGTGCCTTTAACAATAAAGGAATGGCTGAAATTGGCCTTTCTAATATGGGTGATGATACTACTTTTGATCTGAATGCAGGTCGATTTATCAGTTCTAAATGGTTGGTGCGTGGTGGTATTTTTGAAAGTGAATTGGGTCTTGGGGTGGATTATAACCTCCGTGGTCCAGTGTCCTTATCAGCCGCGCTATATGACCTTAATCATCGTAAATATCGTATTCGTAGTGATATACGTTTGCATAAAGATACCTATGGCGTTATTCAAATGACCAGACCGTTCAGTTCTACGAATGGAGGTACCTATTTCGGTATTAAACAAGTATTCTAATGACTAACACATTTACTCTATATGAGTATGGAGGTACATATTATGAATAAAAAGGTTCTTTCCTTAGGTGTAATGCTTTCTTTAGTTACTACTGGTGCATTCGCCGCTGATGTAGTAACTACATCCGTTAACAACGGAGACCAATTAAGCAAATATCAAAAAGAAGCTATTCAATTAACACAAAAGCAATTAGCAGAAAAATCTGTTTTAGACAGTAAAACCTATGAACGTACATTAGCTTTAAACGAAGCCCGTACGGTTGATTTAGCATTAGCTAATAATCGTACAGCTAAGCAAACTAAATGGGGTTATGAAGCTGCTAAATCTGCAGTAAGCCAAGTAGCAGCTGGTAAGAATCCAAGTGTTAGTTATGGTTGGAGTGCTCAAAAAACGGGCGGTGACACAGGTAGTGGCAAATCTGGTAGTCATAACTTCTCCATTAGTGCGCCTGTATTCAATCCACAACTCGATGCAAGCATTGATTCTGCACGTTATACTCGTGAAGGTACTGGTGCTAGCTATGAAGAGGCTTTACAACAATCAAAATATGATGCTCTTAACGGTTATTATACATTGATTATGAGCCGTAATATGGTAGATGTAGCACAACAAGCTGTTAAAGATTATCAAGGTCATGTAACCAATGTAGAGGCACAGTATAATGTTGGTTTAGTGGCGAGCTCCGATGTATTGGCCGCTAAAACAAATCTTGATGATTCTCAAACATCTCTTGTAAAAGCGCAAAATGCTGCAAATTTAGCAGAGGCGAACTTAAATCAAGTTATTGCATACCCTGCACAAACGGCTATTACTACAGCAGAGCATGATTTACAATATAAACCATATAATGTAACCTTGGAGCAAGCGAAAGCATATGCTATGCTTCATCGTTCCGCTCTTGTTAAATCAGCTCTTGATGTAAAATCTGCGGAAGAAGCTGTAAAATCTGCTAAGGCGGGTTATTTGCCTACGGTTGCTGTAAAAGCTGGTCGTGGCTATGGTGATCCAGATGGTTACTTTGGTACAAGTACAAAGTCCTGGAGTGTTGGTGCTAGTGCTACTTGGAACTTATGGGATGGTGGTGCAACACAAAATGCTATTAAAAAAGCAAATGCACAACTTGAACAAGCAAAAGAAGCTAATTTGGCAACTGTTGATGCTGTATTGTTAGCCGTACAAAAAGCATACTTGAATTTACGAGCTGCTGAACAAACAATCCAAAGTACACAAACTGCAGTCGCACAAGGTCAAGAAAGTTTCCGTATTGCTACGCTTCGTTACCGTGCAGGTGTTGGTACGAACCTTGATGTACTTGATGCAGAAACTAAGTTGACAACAGCTCGTAATAACTATGTAGAAGCTCTTTATAATTACAATATTAGCATTGCGGCTCTTGAACAATTAACAGGCGTTCCATTGTCTACACCTGTAGGTCAAGGTGCTGAAGTTATCGCTAATAGTGGTGCTGTTGAACAATTGTCAAAACTAGGCGGCAATCAATAATATGATCTTTAAAAAGACGACTTCGGTCGTCTTTTTTTCTTGTAATGGACATTATAGACAATGAGTGTTCTTGATAGGTTTTATAAAATTCACTCTGAAAATACTATAGTTATTACTGTGTCTGTGGTAAGATTAGTATATATATTTATATTATTCATAATGTGTATGGGAGTATCATTATGACCCGTAAAAAGTGGCTCCTTATCGGTGCAGCGATTTTAGGTTTGTCTAGTATTGTTGGTGCCAGCATCAATCCTATGGCTCAAACTTACATTGCACCTATGGTTAAAGAACAAGTAAATAATGTCATAAACGGATCTATAGACTATGATTCTCTCCGAATTAATTGGAATGGTGATGTTGTTCTAACAGATGTGACTATCAAAGATAGAGATGGTCATTTAGTTGGAACTGCTCAAGAGGTAGCTGTAGGAGTTAAACTATCTTCTTTGCCGAAGATTGTCGGTGGCAACACATCAGGGGCTACGGCTATTTCTAGTGTAATCGTTGAGGCGCCAGATTTTCATATATGGCAACTAGCTGATGGGTCGTGGAGTATAACTAAGTTAGTAAAACCATCCGATCCAAATAAGTCGGGTACTTTTGATGGCTCTGTGACTATTAATGATGGTCGCGTAGCGCTACGTACTAAAGATGGAATAAAGAGGAATGTAGAAAATCTTGATGGGACTATGGCGCTTGATATGAGTGGCATGTCTAAAGGTGCCTTTACTGCTGATGTAGATGGTTCCGCAATTACCTTGAATGGCAAAATTGATATGAACAATGTATCTAATTTTGATCTCTTTGTACAAGCTGATGAAATTGATACTGCTGGTATTATGAGTTTTGTTCCACTTCGTAAGGATCTATCTGTAACGAGTGGTAAGTTACAAGATTTACATTTAAATCTTAAAAGTGAAGATGGCAAATACATTATGAGTGGTAATGTAGGCTTTAAAGGTTTAACAGGCACTTATAAACGGGGTAATACAATTTATAATATTACCGATGGCACGGGTCGCATTATGCTTAATAATGATCAAATCGTTATTAGTCGTAGTTCTTGGAGGGTAAATGATCAAGTAACAAAGATCAATGGCTTAGTTACACTAGGCAAAGATGAAGAGTATTTAAATCTTAATGTTGTGGCCGATAAAGTAGATTTAGAGGCGATAACAGACGTCGGTGTTTCTGGTATTGTAGGTGGGCGTGCACATATTGGTGGCACGACAGTAGCTCCACGTGTAGATGCAACGATTGCTAGTGATGGTATTTCTTATAATGGTTACTATATTGATCGTTTACAAGGTGATATTGTATATGATAACGGTTTAGTTCGTACGGATGATGTGCGCCTATCAGTAGGCGAAGGTAGTGCAAAGGTTAAGGGCCAATATGTGGTTGATACAGGGGATTTTGATACTACTATAAAGATTCAAAATTTACCTTTAGGCACTTTCACAAAAGATATGATCTCACCGGTTACAGGTAATATCGATGGTGAGATGCGTATCTTAGGAAAAAATAATCAAGTTACAGATGTTGTAGGCTCTGTTAAAGGTCGCCAAATAGGCATTCGCGGTGTTGTAGTTGATACTGCAAAAGCTAACTTTACGCATACTGATAATAGTACAAATATGACCGTTGTAGGCACTATAGGAGATGGGGCGCTAAGCGGATATGGCTATATCCAAAATGGTAATATAGATGCCACTATTTCCGGTAATGCATTGCCATTGACCGCACTAAGTCTTATTATTGGTCAAGATGTTGATGGCACCTTGAATACCTCTTTTGCGATACAAGGTACATTGGATAATCCAAATGTAATGGGCACTGTATGGGGGCAAGAGGTACATTATAAAGGGGCTCGATTCAATAATATCCATGGAGATATTAAGCTAGATAACCATATTCTCACTATCACCAATGGACATATTGGTGATGGCGATGGGGGCTATGATGTTAATGGTTGGTATAATCTTAATACAGATGTGTTAGATCTAAATGCCAAGGCTCGGGCTGCTCGTATTGAAAATGTGATTCGTACTGTTACAGATGTTCCTATTACAGGTTGGTTTGAAACAGACAATCATATTACAGGGACGGCTGCAAATCCGATTATAGAAGGTCGTGCTCATTTGTGGGATGGTTCTGCTTATGGCAAACTCGTGACCAATGCGTTTGCAAAATATAACTATCAGAATGATACATTAGAGCTTTATAGATTTGATATTGAAGGTTATGGTGCAACTATCACAGGTGGCGGTACAGTATCTAAAGAAGCAATTAATATTGATTTTGAAGGCAAAAAAATTGATATGGGCAGATTGCTCATTAATACGGATTACAAAGTTGATGGTTTGCTATCTGGTCGAGGACAAATTACTGGATCTGTGGATAACCCTCAATTCAATGGCTATATTTCATCCGATGCCTTATCAGTTAATGGGGAATTATTGAACGATATTCATGGTCGTGTTTATGCAGATAAATCGGTTGTAAATGTGCAAGATTTCACCTTTGCTGAAGCCGATGGTGGTCGCTACACTGCTAAAGGTGGTATGAAGTTTGATGATAGTAGACAACTATTTGGTGTATTAGATGTTACTAATGGTAGCGTAAAGAATTTGCTAACCTTGCTAGACCGGTCCAATGAACACATTGATGGCAAATTAAATGGTTCTGTTGAAATCGGAGGTACACGCGACAATCCAAGCGTTAATGTAACAGGCAAGATTAATGATGTAAGTATTGATGAAAAGATTGTTGGTGATGCAACTATCGATGCAAGTCTTGCTAATCGTAAATTCAAAGTTACAACTTTGAAACTGCCTGTTGATGAAGGTCTCATTGCAATAGGCGGTACGATGGATCTTGATGGTCAAGCGGACTTACAGGTTGCATTAAAGGATGTTGATATAGTACCGTTCTTGCCACTTATGGGTAAGGATATTCAAGCTACTGGTTGGGTGACTGGCGTTGTAAATATCACTGGGGAAACTAAGAATCCTAAAGTAGAATTATCCGGTGCTGTAGAGTCGGGGTCCTTTAATGGTGTTGGTATTGATGAAGGTTTTGTATTGGCTACAATGCAAGATCAAGTTATTCAGATTCAACGAATTCAAGGTGCCAAAAGTGGGTATAAACTTAGCGTCTATGGTAAGATTCCATTAGCGGCAATCTTTACGTCTGGGTATATTCCAGCAAATGATAGCAAATCTATGGATGTAACTATTGATTTTAACGAAGCAGATATGGCTGTTATCCCTCTTCTTACAACTAGTGTTAAGGAGGCAACAGGTCCGTTAAAAGGCACGGTTCACATTACAGGCACTATTGATCAGCCTGAAGCATATGGTACTGTATCCGTACGTAATGGTACGATGAAATTAGCAAGTGTAGAAAATCAAATTACTGGTATTGATGGTGACTTAATTTTCTCTGGTCAACAAGGTGATTTCCAATCCCGTATTAATATGGGCAAAGGCTCAGCTGGTTTGGCTGCTAAAGTAAATTGGTCTGGACATACTCTTACTAATTACAAGGCGGCAGTTCAGCTAGAAGACTTAGAGGTTCGCAGTGAATATGTAAGAGGACCGTTGAATGGTGAACTTTATATTGCTGACCGAGATGGATTGCCGACCCTTATTGGTACTTTAAATCTTGAAAAGATTCAATTCAAAATTCCTCTTTCCTTACAATCTAGTGAAAGTACCAAAGATATGGGGGTGGATGTTACTGTTCATGCGGGTAAAGGTGTACGTTTATATGATCGCACCTTATACAACATGTTTATCAGTGGCGATGTTCATTTTGGTGGATCTTTACAAAATCCAACTGCTAGTGGTCAATTTGATGTTAGAAATGGCACGTTTAAGTATTTGAGCCATGTATTTAATATTACAAAAGGGAATGCCCATTTCGTAGGTGGCTCTTATTTACCAAACTTACAATTAGAGGCTGAAACAAATGTAAGTAATTACACTATTATGCTTGGCGTAAAAGGGACAGTGGATCATATGGACTTATCATTGTCCTCTAATCCTAGACTGTCTAGAAAGCAAATCATTTCCATGTTGACCTTCGGCCGCGGTGCAGATTCAAATAGTAGTACTTTGACAAATGAAGATGTGAATGCCGTGGCTACAGCAGGGCTTCAAATGTTTGCTTTTGGCTATGTACAAGATGCATTACAAAATACACTTGGGTTAGACCGCATCAATATTACAACAGGGTCAATTGATCCCGATGAGCCAACCAATAGGGATACGGCAAGTAATTATAATATTGAAATCGGTAAATATGTATTACCGAGAGTCATGTTGACTTATTCTCAAGGTATTAATAACAAACAAAATAAATATGGTATAGAATATTCTGTTAAACGAAACCTTAAGTTCACGGGATGGCATACATCAAAAGGGAACAATTATATAGGTGGTCGTTGGACACGTAGCTTTTAAGAGTATGGCTAGAATGTGTAAACCCCTTAGGTATGCACATTCTAGTCATATTAATTTCATAAAATTTGTTTAATATAGTACTCATTCCAAGCAATTTATGCTATAATGATAAAGATTTATTAGTCTTTATAAATAAGATGTAAACTCTTTATGGGGATGAGTTCTAGGAGGAATTTATGTTTAAACCAAAAGCTTATAAAAGTATGCTTGCAGCGTCCGTGTTGACTGCTGTCATGGGGACAGGCAGTGTATTTGCTGCTGAGGTACAAGCTGGCTATACTCCAGATTTAAATAGCACAACGACGACTAATGCTGCTACAGCAAATGATGCAGCTACTACACAAGCTGTTTATAATGCTGATGCAACTACTACAACTATACAAGATGAAACTGATGCAGCTATCTTAGCTGCTCGTGGTGATACGACTATATCTAGTGACGGCACTGTAGTAAAAGGTTCTGATGGAACTGTTACAGTCAATAATGCTGCTTTAAAAACTGATGATAAACAAGTAAAAATGGTATCTAAAACTACTGGTGGTACTGATCTTGATAAGGCTGCTGAAAATGGCCAAACTCAAGCTGTTACAACAGTAGAAGCACAATATGTCACATCTGCTAGTGCTGAATCTGTTAATCCTTACGTAGGTAAATTGATTACCGGTTTATCTATATCTGGCGTTACAGCTGAACAGCAAGCAAATTTGTTGCCAATTTTAACTGAAAAAGTTGGCGATACCGTATCTGTTGATGGCGTATTTAAAGATGTAACTAATCTTGGTAATACTGGTTACTTCTCCGAAGTAAATCCTGTATTTACTTCCGTGCCTGAAGGCGTAAAATTGGACTTTGCCGTAACAGTAAATCCAGTTACTACTGGCGTTTCCTTTGAAGGTAATACTGTATATTCCTCCGAAGTATTGACTAAGTTCATGGATATTCAACCAGGTCAAGTTCTTAACTCTGTATCCGTAGGGCAAAAAGTTCAAGGCATTAATGCTGCATATGCTCGCGATGGCTATATGTTAGCACACGTTGATGGTATCCGTGTAGATGACCAAGGCATACTTCATATACACATTGTTGAAGGTGTCGTAGAAGATATCATTCCAGCAGGTAACAAGAAAACCCGCAATAAAGTTATTACTCGTGAATTTGTTCAAAAGAAAGGAAAACCTTTTAATAAATTCTTGGTACGTCGTTCTGTAGAACGCGTATATAACTTAGGTTTCTTTGATGACGTAAACGTTCGTATGTTGCCAGGTGAACAAGATCCAAATAATGTAATTATTGAAATCGATGTATTGGAACATAAGACTGGTACCATCACATTAGGCGCTGGTTACTCTAAATCTGATGGATTGATGGGTATTGTTGAATTTGGTGAAGATAATTTACGT
>CAJZEE010000049.1 GCA_915066865.1 uncultured Veillonella sp. | reverse complement strand
AGCTCGTCGTCACGAATTGCAATCGTCCTCGTCAAAAGAGCAGGAACAGCTTAAGTTGTGGGAGGCTCAATATACTGAAAAGCAACGTGATGAAGAACGCTTATCTGGTCACTTACGTCTCTTAGAAGAGCAACTAAAAACAGCGCGCCGTGAATTAGATGAAACGTCTATGCGCATTAGCGAGCTAGAGGCTACGCAAAAGGGCGAGGAGCAACAATTGCGCATCTTAAATCAATTGATTCAAGATGAAAGTGCTCAATTAGTAGAAAAAGAGTCTAATATAGAAGAATTAGAAGCGAGTTACAAAAAGGCTGTTGAAGATGTAGAGGCAGAACAAGCTAAGTTTCAATCCTTGCAATCGAATCGAGAGGCTTTTGAGCAACGTCAATTAGAAGTTGTGAGTGCTATTGAAACGGCTAAGGCTAGTATTCGAAGCTTAGAAGCTCGCAAGGTGGAAAGTAAAAATCAATGTGCTATTCTAGAATCTGAAATAGCACAGGTAGATAGTGAACTACAAGTCGCTCGTTCTGAATTTGAAACGTTAGGTCAAAAGTTTAATGTCTTAGCTGCTAAACGACAAGCCCTCGTTGATGATGCTAAGGATGCGGCTATGAAAGTGCGTGAAGAGCGTAAGGAATTACAAAAGCTGCGCACTCAAGAACAACGTGCAAAAGGTCGATTAGAACTATTAGCACAGTGGGAGGAACAGCACGAAGGTTACTTAGAAGGCACAAAGAATATCCTCAATGGTAAAGGTTCTTGGCACGAACAAATCACGGGCGCTGTTGGCGATCTCTTTACGGTAGAGGACAAATATACTACGGCTATCGAAACGGCCTTAGGAGGAAGTGTTAACCATGTTGTGACTACTACAGCTCGCGCTGCTGCGGAAAGTGTCAATTATTTGAAATCTATCCAAGGTGGTCGCGTAACCTTCTTGCCGATGGATTCTGTTAAAGGTAAACCATATGATACATCGGCTTTACATGAAAGCTGTGTATTAGGCACTGCTGTTGATTGTATTTCCTTTGATAATAAGTACGCCCATATTTTCCAATACTTATTGGGTCGCACCTTGGTAGTATCTTCCATGGATGATGCCATTGGATTACAGAAAAAATACAATCAGCAATTGCGCATCGTAACTCTTACGGGGGAACAATTTCAACCTGGTGGTTCTTTAACCGGTGGTGCCACAAAGCGCAAGCGTGCTTCTGTATTGAGCCGCAAGGAAGAGGCTACTAGTCTTGAACAAGAACTGGTACAAATTGAAGGACAAATTCGTTCCTTAATAGCTAACTTAGAACGCCTTGAGAAACGGGTTGAAGAGGCTGAAAAGGAACAAGCGACTCTTGATGAAAGCTATCAGCATACAAATTTACTTTATGTGGCTAGCGAAACAAAGGTACAAAATATACAAAATCAATTGGATCGTAAGAAACGTGTTCTTCATGAAGAAGAGCAACGTTTAGTACAAATTGATATTGATTTGTCTACTACAACAGCTAACTTGAAAGATCAAGAAACAGTATTAGCTTCCTTGCAAGAGAATCATGGTGTGGATGGTAATCAAGGGGCGTTGATGGATCGATTGACCGTGTTGCAAAAGGTGCAACAAGAGGCGTATGAAGCTTTTACAGAAGCTCGCCTTACTTGTGATACCTTGCGACATACTATTCAGGAACGGGAATCACAACGTGAACAGCGTAATCAGTCTATTTCTAGTATTATTGAGCGCTTAACACCACTTCATAATTTGTTAGTTAGTACTACACAACGCTATGAAGAGGAAATACCTATGGCTCAGGAAGTTGCAGAACAAGAGTTGGCTTCTGCTACGGCTGAGGTTGTACGATTACGTGCTCTTCGCGATGAAGCTTATGATAAAACATCTACGGAGCGCGAGGAAATGGAATCTATCCTCAGTGAGCAAGACCGATTGAATCAACGCTATAAAGTGGTGCAAGGTCGCCTTGTTGATATGGAAGGTAAAATTACACGTCATCGCATGGACTGTGAGCGCTTTGTAGAAGAATTACAAGAGCTAGGCTTTACTTTGGAAGATGCACAAACCCTTCGCATTGAAGGCTCCGTTAACGATTGGAAGGATGAGCAAGCTCGTTTGATGGCCGAAATTGCCGAATTGGGTCCAGTCAATCCAAATGCCGTTGAGGAATACGAAGAGACTAAAGAACGCTATGATTTCTTAAGCACACAATTAGCTGATTTAGATACGGCAAAGGCGCAATTACAGGCGGTTATTGCCGAAATGGATAAGGCGATGAGTACACAGCTATACGATGTATTGGATGTGGTAGGCCGTAGATTCCAAGAAGTATTCAGCCAATTGTTTGGTGGCGGTACTGCGCAAATTGTACTTACTGATCCAGATAATATTTTGACGGGTGGTATCGACTTCTACATTCAACCACCAGGGAAAAAGCGTCAACAATTGACACTCTTATCGGGTGGCGAGCGTGCTCTTACGGTTATCGCTTTATTGTTCTCATTCCTTGATTATCGTCCAGCTCCGTTCTGTGTGCTTGACGAAGTTGACGCGGCGCTTGATGAAGCTAATGTTGAACGATTTAGCTCTTACTTAAATCGAATAAATAAAGAAACACAATTTATCGTTGTATCTCACCGTAAAAAGACGATGGAAGCCGCCGAAGTACTTCAAGGGGTAACCATGGTGGAACGCGGTGTATCGCGATTATTAACAGTAGCATTTGAAGATGTGAAGGAGGATCTAGCATAATGGCATTTGGATTCTTTGATAGAATTAAAGACGGTTTAGAGAAAACTCGTAAGTCTTTTGTAAAAAATGTAGAAAGCATCGTTATTGGTTATGCGCAAATCGATGATGATTTCTTAGATGATTTAGAAGCAGTTATGCTTACTAGTGATCTAGGCCCTAAGACGACAGAATACTTGATGAAAGAAATTCGTCGTGGTGTAACAGAAGGTATCATCAATCATACAGGCGATGTAATGCCGTTTATGGAAGACCGCATCACGGAAATGCTCATCGATCAAGAAGATGAAATTACTTTGCACCATCCTGAGGTCATCCTTGTAGTTGGTGTAAATGGTGTTGGTAAAACAACGACAATCGCTAAATTGGCTAACTATTATACTAAAGAAGGTAAAAAGGTTATCATTGCTGCAGGTGATACATTCCGTGCCGCTGCAGCTGACCAATTATCCATTTGGGCTGATCGCGTTGGTGTACCAATTGTTAAACATAAAGAAGGTGCAGATCCTGCTGCCGTTGTATATGATGCAATGGAAGCTGCGAAAGCTCGTAATGCAGACCTTGTTATCGTAGATACAGCTGGTCGGCTACATACTAAGGTTAACCTTATGGAAGAGCTTAAAAAGATGGGTCGTGTTGCGAATAACCACGTAGAAGGTGCGCCGCATCAAACATTGCTCGTTTTAGATGGTACCACAGGTCAAAATGCAGTAAGCCAAGCTAAATTATTTGGTCAAGCTGTACCAGTAAATGGTATTGTAGTAACTAAACTAGATGGTACGGCAAAAGGCGGCGTAGTTATCTCTATTAAAGAGGAACTAGGCGTACCCGTACGCTGGATTGGCGTTGGCGAAGGTATGGATGACTTGCGTCCATTTAATGCAAAAGAATTTGCTAATGCACTATTTAATAAAGGAATGATTCAAGGTGACAAATAAATATAACCGGGAATTCTTACTTGAATATGTAGAATCTGAAAATAAAAAAAATGAATGTAATGTTAGCCTAGAAAATATGAATAAGATAGTTAGCTTAATCGAGTACTTCGGTATTGAACTATATCGCCCCATTACGAGATTGCTACTTTCAAACTGGGAAGAGATTACAGATCGTATTAATAACTATACTGAATCAGATTGGATGATGGCTGATGAAATTCAGAAGACCACACCTACACTAGATCGTTTTTCTATTGCTATGCTCATCGAAGTCTTAGAAGGTGAGGATACGTTGAATCAAGCGGAAAATGCAGGTCGTCGTTTGACGGATGAAGAAATGAAAGCCATCCGTAAACATCAGGATGAACAGTAATGAAGCATAGTACATATAATTACGAGGGGGGCCAACCATTTAAAGTGGAGGCGCCCTTTGCGCCTACAGGTGACCAACCTACCGCGATTCAATCTTTAACAGAAGGTATTGAACGCGGTGAATGGGCTCAAGTTTTGCTCGGTGCCACTGGTACTGGTAAGACCTTTACAATGGCTAAGGTTATTGAAGCAGTTCAAAAGCCGACCTTGATCATTGCTCATAATAAAACCTTGGCGGCTCAATTATGTAGTGAATTTAAAAGTTTCTTTCCAAATAATGCGGTAGAATACTTTGTATCTTACTACGATTTTTATCAACCGGAGGCCTATATTCCTTCTAGTGATACATATATCGAGAAGGATGCATCTATTAATGATGAAATCGATAAACTGCGACATAGTGCTACGATGAGTCTTTTTGAGCGTCGCGATGTCATTATCGTTGCTTCTGTTAGCTGTATTTATGGCTTAGGTGACCCTGAGGACTATTCTGATCTCGTATTGTCCTTGCGCTTGGGTCAAACGAAATCGCGCGATGAAATCTTATCTAAACTCGTAGATATTCAATATACGAGAAATGATATGAACTTTATTCGCGGCACCTTCCGTGTGCAAGGGGATACGATTGATATTTTCCCTGCCGCTTATAGTGAAAGAGCCATTCGGGTGGAGCTCTTTGGTGATGAAATCGACCGCCTCGTAGAGGTAGATTCCTTGACCGGTGAAGTTATTGCGGAACGTAAACACGTAGCTGTCTATCCAGCATCTCACTACGTAACGACGAAAGAGAAGATGAATATTGCCGTAGAGCGTATTGAAGCCGAACTAGATGAACAGTTGGCGAAGTTAAAAGCTGCTGACCGTCTATTGGAGGCGCAGCGCTTAGAACAGCGTACGCGGTACGATATAGAAATGATGCAGGAGATGGGCTATTGCTCGGGCATCGAAAACTATTCACGTCATATGTCTGAACGCAAGGCTGGGGAAGCACCGTTTACATTGATTGATTATTTCCCCGATGATTTTCTCATCATGGTGGACGAGTCTCATGTGACGATGCCTCAAATTCGCGCTATGTACAATGGTGACCGTGCCCGTAAAGAATCTCTTATCGAATACGGTTTCCGGCTTCCTTCTGCACTCGATAATAGACCGCTTCAATTCGATGAATTTGTGGAGCGTATCAATCAAATTATATACGTATCGGCAACGCCTGGCCCATACGAAATGGAAGTAGAAACGAATATTGCAGAGCAAATCATACGTCCTACGGGCCTATTAGATCCATCTATAGAAATTCGTCCTATTAAGGGGCAAATGGACGACTTGCTCGGTGAAATTCATAAGCGTGCTGCCAAGAATGAGCGTGTCCTTGTTACGACCTTAACAAAGAAAATGGCAGAGGATTTAACAGAGTTCTTGAAGGAAATGGGCGTTCGCGTTCGATACCTTCATTCAGATATCGTTACCATCGAGCGCGCTGAAATTATTCGTGATTTGCGGGCTGGCTTATTCGATGTCTTAGTTGGTATTAACTTGCTTCGTGAAGGTCTCGATATGCCAGAGGTTTCTCTCGTTGCTATATTAGACGCAGATAAGGAAGGTTTCTTGCGCTCCGATACGGCTATGATTCAAACTATAGGTCGTGCGGCCCGTAATGTGAATGGTCATGTTATCATGTACGCAGATCGTGTAACAGGTTCTATGCAACGAGCTATCGATGAAACCGATCGTCGTCGTGCCGTGCAAGAGACTTATAATATTGAACATAATATTACGCCTAAATCTGTGTCTAAAGATGTAAAAGAGCTTATCGAATTAACGAAAATTGAAGAAGATATGGTCACTGATGGAAAGGGACTTTCACCGAAAAAAGGAAAACAAAAAAAATCCTCAGAGGGCATGGACCATGGACACGAATCATATGTTCAAGATACATCAGCACCTAAGGTGGCAGATATAACACCGGAAGAATTGTACAATAAGATTGAAGAGCTAGATCGTCAAATGAAGGCCGCCGCCAAGCAGCTTGAATTTGAAACCGCTGCTAAGTTACGTGATCAATTGGGCGTATTACGTCAACAATGGTCCGATATGCATAGTGCAGGAGATAGCAAGTTGAAGAAGCCAGTTTCTACCAAATCTAGAAAGCGGACGAGTCCAAAAAGTAAATCTTAGGAGCAATTTTAAAAGATTGTAAGAAAACACATAGATTATATAGACTATATGTGCGATAATATACATATATTATTTCATGTTAGTAATCAGAGAGATGATGCCGTTTGGTATCATCTCTTTAAATAGGAAAGATAATGAAAGATCAATTGATTGTAAAAGGTGCGCGTCAGCATAACCTAAAAAATATTGATATATCCTTACCACGTGATCAGTTTATCGTCTTAACTGGCCTCAGTGGTTCGGGTAAATCATCCCTAGCATTTGATACGATTTACGCAGAAGGGCAACGACGTTATGTTGAGTCCCTGTCTGCGTATGCACGTCAATTTTTGGGACAAATGGATAAACCCGATGTCGATTATATTGAAGGTTTATCTCCAGCCATTTCTATCGACCAAAAGACGACGAGTCGCAACCCTCGCTCTACGGTTGGTACCGTAACGGAGATTTACGACTATTTACGTCTCTTATTTGCACGCGTAGGTCATGCACACTGTCCAGAGTGTGGTAAGCCTATTACTCAGCAAACAATACAACAAATGACCGATGATGTAATGAGCTTTCCTGAAGGTACAAAGGTTTTAGTGCTGGCCCCTATGATTCAAGGTAAAAAAGGGGAACATAAATCGGTGTTTGAACAGCTTCGCAAAGAAGGCTTTGTTCGTGCTCGAGTAGACGGTGTAGTGCGCACCTTGGACGAAGAAATCGTATTAGAGAAGAACAAGAAACACTCCATCGATATCGTTGTGGACCGCCTCGTTGTAAAAGAAGGCATTGAATCTCGGTTGGCTGACTCTATGGAGACCGCTTCAAAATGGGCAGAAGGCATCGTTGTGATTCAAGAGGTAGACGGACCTGAACACATGTATAGCCAACATTTTGCGTGCCCAGATTGTCATATTTCATTACCTAAAATTGAACCGCGTATGTTCTCTTTTAATAGTCCGTTTGGTGCGTGCCCATCTTGTTTAGGTATTGGTTCTACTATGGAGGTTGATGAGGAGCGCGTTATTCCAGATGGATCTATTAGCTTTGCCGATGGTTGCGTGCAAGCCTTGAGCTCCAATCCTAATGCTTGGTTTATGCGTCAAGTAGAAGGTCTATTAAAAGCTAATGGATATTCCTTAGACTCCACCTATGATGAATTGCCGAAAGCATTACAGAAAAAGGTGATGTACGGTACGAAGGATAAGGTAAGTTTCACCTATGAAAATATGAGAGGTGAAATAAAGGAATTCTTTACTGAGTATGAAGGTATTTTACCGATGGTTAAGCGCCGTCATAGTGAAGCCTCTACAGACTCTATGCGTGAAGAATTTGAAAAGTTTATGTCTATTAAGCCGTGTACTACTTGTGATGGAGCTCGTCTTAAACCTGAAGTATTAGCTATTACTATAGGGGATAAGAATATCAACGAAGTAACGCAGTTAACTATTAAAGAAGCACTCGATTTCTTTGGTAATCTACAGCTAACTGAACGTGAACAAGTGATTGGTGCTCAAATTTTAAAGGAAATCAATGCTCGTTTAGGTTTCCTTAATAATGTAGGTCTCGATTACCTAACAATGAACCGTAGTGCAGGCACATTATCTGGTGGTGAAGCACAGCGTATTCGGTTGGCTACACAGATCGGCTCTGGCTTAGTAGGTGTATTATATATCCTAGATGAGCCATCTATCGGTTTACATCAACGCGATAATGATCGACTCATCGATACATTAAAAGGGTTACGTGACTTAGGCAATACCTTGCTCGTTGTAGAACATGATGAAGATACGATGCGTGCTGCCGATTATTTAGTAGATATTGGTCCAGGTGCTGGTGAGCATGGGGGTCAAATCATTGCGTCTGGTACCGTAGAGGAAGTGATGAACGTAGAAGACTCTATCACTGGACAATACTTGAGTGGTCGTAAATTTATTGCGCTACCAGAAGAGCGACGTAAACCAGGTAAGAATTGTATTGAGATTCGCGGTGCGAAGGAAAATAACTTACAAAATATTAATGTAAAATTTCCGATAGGAATATTCACTGTCGTTACGGGGGTCAGTGGTTCTGGTAAGTCTACCTTAATCAATGAAATCCTTTATAAAGGATTAGCCAATCAGTTGTATCGTTCTTATCATAAGGTAGGAGCTCATAAAGAGATTCGAGGCATTGAACATATTGATAAAATCATCAATATTGATCAAAGCCCTATTGGACGTACACCTCGTTCCAATCCAGCTACATATACAGGTGTATTTGATGCAATTCGTGAACTATATAGTCAAACGCCAGAAGCTAAGATGCGCGGTTATAAACAAGGTCGTTTTAGCTTTAACGTAAAAGGCGGTCGATGTGAGGCTTGTCGTGGTGATGGTATTATCAAGATTGAAATGCATTTCCTTCCAGATGTATACGTACCTTGTGAAGTCTGCAAAGGAGCGCGATATAATCGTGAAACCTTGGAGGTTAAATATAAAGGTAAATCTATTGCTGATGTATTAGATATGACAGTTGATGATGCGGTAGAATTCTTTAGTGCCATCCCTAAAATTAACCGTAAGATGGTTACCCTCCAAGAGGTTGGCCTTGGGTATATCCGTTTAGGTCAGGCGGCTACTACATTATCTGGTGGTGAGGCTCAACGGGTTAAATTAGCTACAGAACTAGCGCGTCGTAGCACCGGTAAAACGCTATACATCCTCGATGAGCCTACTACAGGTCTTCATGCTGAAGATATTCGTAAGTTGTTACATGTATTGCAACAACTTGTAGAGGGCGGGGATACAGTTGTCGTTATCGAACATAATTTAGATGTTATTAAGATGGCTGATTACATTATTGATCTTGGTCCTGAAGGTGGTAATCGCGGTGGCACTATTGTGGCAACTGGTACGCCTGAGGAAATTGTTAAGGTGAAAGAAAGCTATACCGGGAAATTCTTAGGTCCTGTATTGGAACAGACTAAGAAATTTATGGAAGCAGCGAAGCATAAGAAATAAAATAGTACATATAATTAAGTTTCTATAAAAGAAAAATCATAAAGAGAATAGACTACATCCTTCAACTCATAAAGGGCATTATTTAAAGAAGTGTGTAAGATATTCTCTTGTAATCTACAAGGAAAGGAGGAAATATGCCGTCTGAAGAATTACTGGAAAAGGTCAGTCATCTGCCAACAACGCCAGGTGTCTATTTATGGCGCGATCAATATAACCGCATCATCTATGTAGGTAAAGCTATTAATCTGCGCAACCGTGTGCGTTCCTATGTACGTAACGATGCGAACCGCGCACCAAAGGTTACAGCCATGATGAAGCGTGCCGTCGATGTGGAAGTCATTCAAACCAAGACGGAAATGGAAGCGCTCATTTTAGAGAATACCTTAATTAAAGAACATGAACCTAAATATAATATTAGACTTCGTGATGATAAGACATACCCATATGTAAAAGTCTCTGTGCAAGAGGATTACCCACGCGTATATATGACGCGCCGTCTTGAACGGGACGGAGCCAAGTATTTTGGACCTTTTACAGATGTAACATCTGTCCATGTGGTATTGAAATTAATACGCCAGTACTACCCACTACGGACTTGTAAGTCTATGAATGTAGAACGCCCATGCTTGCAGTATCATATGCATTACTGCGAGGCACCGTGCTTTAATAAAATATCGGTACCCAATTATCGTAAATATATCGATGAAATCGTAGCTTTATTTGAAGGCAAGCCTGTATCGCTTCTTAAAGAGATTAAAGAAAAGATGGAAGCAGCGGCAGAGGACTTACGCTTTGAAGATGCTGCACGTTATCGTGATCAATTGTCTAGCATTGAAAAGATACAAGAAAAGCAACGCATGGTTACCCAACGTGGCGACTTAGACGTCTTAGGATTGGCTGTTGATACATCGATGGCCTGTGTACAATTGCTATTCATCCGTGGTGGTCGTCTTCTAGGTCGTGAGAATTACTTTGTACAACATGATGGCGATAGTCCAGAAACGATTATGACAGACTTTATCAAGCAATATTATGGAGATACAAACTTTATTCCTAAAGAGTTGCTACTACCTATGGAGAGTACAGATAGAGACTTATTAAGGGAATGGTTTACACAGCTCAAAGGCCAACATGTAGATGTATCTGTGCCACAACGTGGCTATAAGATGGATATGATTAAGATGGCTCATGAAAATGCGGAAACCTTCCTTGAAGAACGTCGTCGTCAGTGGCAGCACCAAATTGATAAGACTGGCGGGGCGGTTAAGAAACTAGCCGAGATTCTCGACTTACCGCGTTTACCTGAACGCATGGAGTGTTTTGACATATCTCATACACAAGGAACTGAAACTGTGGCTTCTATGGTTGTTTTTGAAGGTGGCAAGCCTGCGAAGAAGGAATATCGCCGCTTTAAACTGAAAACCACTCAAGGTAAACCTGATGATTTTAAGTCGATGGCTGAAATCATGGAACGTCGTTACGGTAATGAAACAGACTGGCCTATGCCAGATCTTATTATCATCGATGGTGGTAAAGGTCAGCTCAATGCGGCCTTGCCGTTAATCCGTGCCGTTGGTGTTACAGATGTGCCAGTTATCTCCTTGGCTAAGCGTATTGAAGAGGTCTTTGTAGAGGGGCAATCTGAAAGTATCATTTTGAGTCATCATACGCCGGAGCTTCAATTACTTCAACAAATTCGTGATGAAGCGCATCGCTTTGCCATTACCTATCACCGTAAGTTGCGCGGTAAGCGAAATCTTGAATCTATTCTTGATCATATTGAAGGTATCGGGCCTAAACGCCGTAAGGCCTTATGGGCTCACTTTAATAGTTTAGAGGCCATGAAAGAGGCATCTATTGATGAACTTGCAAATGTAGAATCTATGAATTATAAGACGGCAGAAATGCTATATAATTTTTTCCGTATGTCCAAAGTAGAGAAACAAGAGGCTCTAAAATAAAAAAATCACCTATTGATTACTTACACTTGAGCGTAATCAATAGGTGATTTTATTATTTTACAATAGTTCTAGGTTTGTAATGTTGTATGTAGTATGTGCGAAGTGTAAATAATATACCCGCAACTACTACGCTAGCCAACAACCCAATCCATACGCCAAATGGTCCATAATTAGGATTTTTGGCAAGGGTATAAGCTGTTGGGAAACATACGCCCCAATACGATACGAGGGAGATGTAAAGCACTATTTTTACATCCTTGTAAGCTCTTAGAATACCTTGTAATGGAGTACCGATGGCATCGATAGCGGCAAAGAATACGCCATATCCAAGGAATTGATAAATAAGTTCATATACTTCATCATCATTTGTAAATAGATCCGCAATATTATCCATATGAGTGAACGTAAAGGCACAAATGAGAACGGCTATGATGATGGCTAATACACGAGAAATATAAGAGTATTGGATAGCTTCTATTTTTCGTCCTGCACCGAGTTCATAGGCAACGGCAATGGTAGAGGACATGGCGATACTTAATGGTAAGCAGTAGAATACATTAGTAAAAGAAATGACAGATTGATGAGCTGCTACTACAGCAGATCCAAAGTGAACCATTAAGAGCCCAGCAATGCTAAAGATACTAGCTTCAAAAAAGATAGAAAAACCTATGGGAATACCAACTTGTAATTGTTCACGGATATAGTGAAAATTCGGGCTATGGAAATCTTTATAGATGCGATAGCCTTTTAACTTAGGATGCAATAGAATGACTAAGCTAAATAGAACGAAGTTTGTCCAACAGGCACCAGCAATACCGTAGCCAGCACCAACACCACCAATTTCAGGAAAACCGTAATGACCAAAGATGAGTGCATAATTTAAGAATACGTTAATCACAAAGCTTGTAAAGACGATGGCCATGGAGTAATGCGTTAATCCGTGAGAATCGACAGTATTACGCAAGGTATTTACCCAGAGTAATGGGAATAAACCAAGTGCAAAGGCTTTCAGATAACTAATACATACCTCGGTGGCAGCCGGCTCAAGATTTAAATATGTCAATAAAGGGCGTAAGCCGAATATACCGATTAGTAAAATTAAAAATGCTAGTCCTGTACCGATGAAAAGACCTTGATGAAAGATTATTGGAATATCATTTGTTTTCTTAGCTCCTAATAGTTGAGAAATAATTGGTGTGATACCCATTAATGTACCTTGTGCAAAGATATAGAAGAGGAGCCATAAATTATATCCCGTAGCAACACCAGCTAAATCAGTCGTACTATATTGCCCCGTTAAAAAGATGGCGATAAAGGTCGCCCCAATCAGGGAAAATTGAGTGATGCACATTGGAGTAAATAGTTTTATAAACAACCATAATTTTTGCAGTATAGAATATGTTTGATACATACTAACCTCCCTAGTAACGATATACTATACCATATCATAAAGTAGCTTAATTTAATAGCCAAAACCTAAGGGAAAAAGGAATTAAATTTATAAAAAAAATAGAGCCCATGTTGTGATTATATAAGGGGAGAAATGACCTTATATAAACTATCTTATTTAATAAGAAAGAATTATGATAAAAACGTATATATATGTTGATAATTGAATTTTACACTACTTTACTATATCGATTATAATATATATACTATTGTTTTATTCTAAGGAGGATACATTGGACATCTTAACTGTACAAGGCTTATTAGCGATGCTTCAAATCATCGTTATTGATATTTTATTAGCTGGTGATAATGCCATCGTTATTGGTATGGCGGCTCGCAACCTACCCGCACATTTACAGAAGAAGGCGATTTTCTGGGGCACAGCTGGCGCTATTATTTTACGTCTTGTTATGGCATTCCTATTTGTAGAGGCATTGAACAATATTCCTGCTCTTCGTTTAGTTGGTGGTATCCTTCTTTTATGGATCGGTTACAAGCTTGTTGTTGATGATGATAGCGAGCACAATATCGAGGCTAAAGATAACTTGCGCGCTGCTATCATGACCATTGTTATTGCAGATGGAATTATGGGTATTGATAATGTTATTGGTGTAGTTGGTGCCGCTAGTGGTAATATGACATTAGTTGCTGTCGGTATGCTTATTACAGTACCTATTATCATTTATGGTAGTACTTTATTTGTAAAAGTTATCGAACGCTTTCCAATCATCCTTTACGTTGGTGGCGGTATCCTTGCCTGGGTGGGTGCAGCGATGAGTGTGGAAGATAAATTAATTTCACATACCGTAGAACCGTATGCATTACTCATTAAAATTGGTGCTGTTATTCTCGTAGTAGGGGCATCTTTGTTAGTAAAGAAACTTAAAAAATAATGTAATATATCTCTTCTTCTAGTCGTAGGAGGAGAGATATTTTTTTCGTAAAAGTATAGTCATTATAAAGAACCTTATAGGCTAATCTTAAGAATAACAGTGGTAGTCTAAGAGTTTTCTTTTAGATGAGAAAATAGAGAATTTGTGGTATAGTTAAGGGATAGTTATAGAATTAGCAGAGTGAATTGAGGTAAGTATAGAATGGAATTTTTAGAAGTTGCAACGTGGATAACGATTAGCAAAATTATTTTGATCGATATATTATTGGCCGGGGATAATGCCGTTGTTATTGGGATGGCAGCGGGTAAATTGGCACCAGAATTACAAAAGAAAGCTGTTATCTGGGGTACAGTGGGGGCTATTGGAATGCGCCTTGTATTTGCCACTCTTTTAGTAGAAGCACTTACTTTAATTCCTCTTATTCACTTAGGTGGTGGACTTGTACTTGTATGGATTGCCATTCAACTCTTAAAAGGTGGAGATGAAGATGCACATATCGAAGCTAAGAATTCCTTAATGGGAGCTATTTGGACAATCATTGTGGCTGATGCGATGATGAGTATCGATAATGTAATTGGCGTAGTTGGTGCCGCTAAAGGACATTTAGAGCTCGTTATTGTTGGTATGTTAATCACTGTTCCAATCATTGTGTTCTGCTCTACACTATTTGCTCGTATCATTAATAAGTTTCCTGTCATCCTTTGGGCTGGTGGTGCTTTATTAGGTTGGGTTGCTGGTGAAATGATTGTGGAAGACCCACTTCTTATGCCATATATTCAAGGTGAAGAATTACTCGTGAAATTTGGCACTGTATTCTTCGTACTTATCGTAACTGGCATGATTAAAATTTGGAAGAAAAGAGACTCGTAATGAACGGTACAAGTCGTACATCTCGTAAGAATAAATTTAAAGTTAAACAACAGAATAAAAATCGCTCTAATGGGCAACAGAATTCCAATCATTATAATGGACAACATAATACCAGCACTTCTATATCTAAAAAACAACAAGCTATGTTGAATGCTCCTGTTAAACTTGGGGAGGAAGTATTAGTTACCATTCACGGTATTGGCAGTAGTGGCGAAGGGGTAGGTCGCGTAGAGGACTTTACAGTATTTGTTCCCTTTGCCTTACCTGGGGAAACGGTGAAAGTATCTATTACTATGGTGAAAAAGACGTATGCTACAGGTAGACTCTTGAAAATCGTTACTATGGCACCGAATCGGATCGATGCTAGTTGTGATCTTTACGGATTCTGTGGTGGTTGCCAATTACAACATATTACCTATGAAGGGCAGCTTTCACTAAAAACACAAAAGGTAAAAGATGTTATAGAACGCATTGGGCATCAAAACCCAGATCTAGTTAAACCTACATTGGGACCTAAAGAGCCTTGGGCTTATCGTAATAAGATGCAAATGCCTGTAGGTGGTACTAAAGGTGATATTCTAATGGGATTCTATGCCATGGGCTCTCACGATATCGTGCAAGGCACGAATTGTCCCATACAAGATGAAGGCAACAATATCATTGCTCAAGCATGTTATCAAATTGCTAAAGAACTTGATGTTGAGCCCTATGATGAACATACAGGAAAAGGGGTGTTGCGTCATATCATTGGACGTATTGGGCAATCTGGATGGATGATTATTCTTGTAACCGCAACAGATAACTTATCGCATCAAGAAAAGTGGATTAAAAACCTGACTGAACGTGTGCCTCAAGTGGAAACAATCGTTCATAACGTGAATGGTAAGCGTACAAATGTTATTCTTGGACCTAAAAATCGCATCCTTTATGGAGATGGGACTATTACAGACCATATTAAAGACTTGCGGTTTACTTTATCACCTCACTCTTTTTTCCAAGTTAATCCAGAACAAACTACAGTCCTTTACGATCAAGCACTAAAATATGCGAACCTAAAAGGGGAGGAAACTGTTATCGATGCGTACTGTGGAACAGGTACTATTTCACTGTTTTTGGCCCATAAGGCAAAACATGTTATCGGTATTGAAATCGTAGAACCAGCCATTATTAATGCTCGTGAAAACGCACGTCGCAATGGCTATGATAATACGGAGTTTATTGTAGCAGACGCGGCCGTGGAAATGCCAAAACTCTATAAAGCTGGTGTGCGACCAGACGTAATCGTATTCGACCCAATCCGCGCGGGCTGTAAAGAAGAAGTTCTGACCTCTGCAGCGGGAATGGAACCAAAACGTATTGTCTACGTATCCTGTAACCCTGCAACTATGGCGCGAGACATTGAAATCCTTACACACTACGGCTATGAACTACAAGAAGTTCAACCTGTAGATATGTTCCCAATGACCGCTCACGTTGAGGCCGTGGCTTTGCTTACTAGGAACGAAGTGACGCAGTAAGTATTAGTATTGGCTATATAAGGCCGAGGAAGAAATTCAGTTATAGAAAATTTTATAGGGAATATAATAATGGGAGTTAGTAAGTTGGTTAATTATAAATGGAGATGATTCTTTGGCTAACCATGCATATAGAGATAAAGAAAGACGAGAGATAATACTAGCAAGTGAGGCTCTTGAAGAAAATAGGGATAAGTTTTTTTATTGTCCAAATCCGCTATGTAATAGTAAATTATTTATATGTGCTGTTGATGGCTCTCGGAAAGCATATTTTAGAGCAACTAAATCTGCGTATAAACATATTGCTAATTGTCCTTATGCAAATAGCTCAGTCGTTTTTGATGACAATAAATTTAATCAGTCAAATTTTTCTTATAGATA
>CAJZEE010000048.1 GCA_915066865.1 uncultured Veillonella sp. | reverse complement strand
CGCTCTTCCGATCTAAGTATAATTAGGTGGAGCGAGGTGTTTATATTTTGGATAAAAAATATTATGATACAGTGGATAAAATTAAGTTAGAATTAGAAAAAATTCGTCCTAAATTAATAGCTGATGGTGGAAATATTGAATTTATTAATTATAAAGAGTTTGTATAAAGATTTACAGGGTAGATTAATCTGAAAAACACGATTATTGCTATAAATATTTGTGATATAACAATAATTTATACAGTCATTTTTAAAAACAATAATTTTTAATTCACATATTTTTATGATTATAAAAATATACAATTAATTTATAGGGCTTATATAATTATTTATGACATGTATAGATATAGGGATTTTTGAGATTTACAGCAAATGATATTCTTATTTCTAGTGTTTGTATATTCATTAAAAATGTAAATATTGTTGTTTGATATTTTATACATGCTGTGTTATGATACACATATAGAGCAAGACAGTAAGACAATATATATATTTTTAGGAGGATGTTACCATGTTAGGTAAAGTAAAATGGTTCAGCGCAGAAAAAGGTTATGGTTTTATTGAACGTGAAGACGGTAGCGATGTATTTGTACACTACTCTGCAATCCAAGACGAAGGTTTCAAATCTTTGACTGAAGGTCAAAATGTAGAATTTGAGATTGTTGATGGAAACCGTGGACCTCAAGCCGCTAACGTTGTTAAAGCGTAACTACATACCAAAAAAATTATAAAAACAATATATAATTGGACCCCGATAGTATATACTATCGGGGTTTTTTGATTTTCTATATACATTTTATACATAATTCTACAAAAAATATAAAATTTTTAGATAAAAAAGAAGGAGTTTTACAGTTAGATGTAGAAATACTAAATATAACACGAGAGATAAGGTTATATAATACCACACACTCGCATCTCGTGGATGATTTTTAGAAAGGGTGTTGACTTATGAAAGTAGCAATTAGAGGAAAAAACATTGAAGTGACAGATGCCTTAAGAGCATATATCGAAAAAAGATTGAGTAAATTGACTCGTTACTTCGATGATGAGTTAGATGCACAAGCGGTTTTATCCGTTGTAAAAGATAAATCTACAATTGAACTTACATGTTTTGTTGATAAAATCGTTCTTCGTGGTGTGGAAACTAACGATGATATGTACGCAGCTATTGATTTAGTAGTAGATAAAATTGTTCGTCAAATCCATAAATATAAAACTCGTTTAGCTAAACGTTTCAAAAAACAAGAAGCTTTCCATCCTGAAGCTTTGGCAGCTCCTGTGGAAGAAGAAACTATTGAAGTTGTAAAACGCAAACACTTTGTTGTGCGCCCTATGGATGTTGAGGAAGCGATTTTACAAATGAATCTTATTGGTCACGATTTCTTTATGTTCTTTAATGCTGAAACTGAAGCGATGAACGTTGTTTATCGTAGACATGATGGTTTCTATGGTTTGATCGAGCCAGAACTTCAATAATATATAATGTCGGCTGAACTTAATCCTAACTCCTTTCTACTTTAAATCAGCCGATTATTATATTAAGGTGGATGACTTAAAATAGTCATCCACCTTTTTTGCAAAAATAATACTATAAATAATCTTGAAATGCCTTGAATTCTTTGACTATTCAAGGCTTTTTCGTTATAATAAGTTAGATAAAATAATGTAAGATGTCCCGTAGAGGAGTGATTTGTTTGTTAAGCTTTTTACAAAGGCTATTAGGCAATAATAACGCAAAAGAAATTAAAAAAATGCGTGCTATTGCAGATCATATTAATGAAATTGAACCTAATTATATTAAATTAAGTGATGCTAACTTAGTGGCAAAAACTGATGAGTTTAAACGTCGTTTACAAAAAGGGGAAACGTTAGACGACCTATTGCCAGAAGCATTCGCTGTAGTTCGTGAAGCATCTAAACGCGTTTTAGGCATGCGTCATTTCGATGTACAGTTAATGGGGGGCATTTGCCTGCATAATGGTAATATCGCGGAGATGCGTACTGGTGAAGGTAAAACATTAGTAGCTACATTGCCCGTATATTTGAATGCATTGACCGGTAAGGGTGTACACGTTGTAACAGTAAATGATTATTTGGCGACTCGTGATAGCGAGCAAATGGGACGTTTATATAATTTCTTAGGACTTTCCACGGGTCTTATTGTGGCTAATCTTGACTTTAATCAACGTAAAGAAGCCTATGCGTGTGATATTACATATGGTACAAATAATGAGTTTGGTTTTGACTATTTACGCGATAACATGGTAACCGATGTTGTTCAAATGGTACAACGACCATTGAATTATGCCATTGTGGATGAAGTAGACTCCATTCTTATTGATGAAGCAAGAACACCATTAATTATCTCAGGCCCTGGTCAACGTTCCACTGATAATTATTATAAATTGGCTAAAATTGTTCCTCACCTTATAAAAGATGAAGACTATGTTATCGATGAAAAACAAAAAACTATTGCCCCTACAGATTCTGGAATCGCAAAGGTTGAAAAAATGCTTGGCGTTGAAAACCTATATGATGCAGAAAATATCGAGTTGAATCATTTGCTTGGTGCTTCTTTGCGTGCCTATGCTATGATGCATCGTGATACAGACTATGTGGTTAAAGATGGTGAAGTTGTTATCGTCGATGAATTTACGGGCCGTTTGATGTTTGGACGCCGTTACTCTGATGGTTTACATCAGGCTATTGAGGCTAAAGAAGGTTTGAAAGTTGAACGCGAAAGCCAAACCTTAGCATCTGTTACATTCCAAAACTATTTCCGTATGTATGATAAATTAGCAGGTATGACAGGTACTGCTAAAACAGAAGAAAAAGAATTTATCGATATTTATGGATTAGAGGTTATACCAATTCCACCGAATAAGCCTTTAATCCGGATGGATTTGCCAGATCAGATTTTTAAAACTAAAGCTGCTAAATATCGTGCCGTAGTACGTAATGCAGTAGAACGCCACCAAATAGGGCAACCTATTTTGATTGGTACTACATCTATTACACAGTCTGAAGAACTTTCAGATATGTTGTTGCGTGCAGGTGTACCTCATAAAGTATTGAATGCTAAACATCATGAACAAGAAGCAGAAATCGTTGCAGCTGCTGGCCAAATGGGAATGGTAACAATCGCTACTAATATGGCTGGTCGCGGTACTGATATTACTCTTGGAGAAGGTGTGCCAGAACTAGGTGGGTTAGCCATTTTGGGGACAGAACGCCATGAAAGCCGACGTATTGATAATCAATTACGCGGACGTGCTGGTCGTCAAGGGGATCCTGGTTCTTCTCAATTCTTCTTATCATTAGAAGATGACTTAATGCGTATCTTTGGTGCTGACAATATTACAGGTATCATGGATAAACTTGGTATGGAAGAGGATGAACCTATCGAGCATTCTTTGATTACTAAATCTATTGAACGTGCTCAAAAGAAAGTAGAGGATCATAACTATAATATTCGTAAATATGTACTTGAGTATGATGATGTTATGAATCAACAACGTGAAGTATTATACGAACAACGACGCCGTATTTTACGTAACGAATCCTTGCGTGAAACAATTAATGAAATGATTGACAAGCTTGTTACCGAATCTGTAGATGCTTATGCTGATGAAAAGCTCTATCCAGAAGAATGGGATTATGAAGGTCTCTATAAACATTTAAGTCAATATTTCTTAACAGAAGAGATTATGTCTTCTCAAGATATGGAAGAATATAGTCGTCAAGACTTATTAGAACGCTTATTAGAAATTGCTCATGAAGAGTATCAAGATCGCGTTGATATGCTTGGAGAGGCTATGTTTAGTCAACTTGAAAAGGCGATTATGTTGCGCGTTGTTGATAATAAATGGATGGAACATTTGGATAATATGGATATGTTACGAGAAGGTATTGGCCTTCGTGCATATGGTCAAAAGAATCCGTTGGTAGAATATAAGTTTGAAGCTTTTGATATGTTCCAAAACATGATTGCAGCTATTCAAGATGAGACAATCATGGCATTATACAAAATTCGTGCACAATTGATTCAAGAAATCGAAGAACCAGTTGATCACTTAGAAGGTGCACAATCCCATCATGAAGATGTGTTGGAGCCACAAAACATAGATTAAGATTTGTGAATGGCACGTTGCTCAAAGGGATTTCCACTGGGCAACGGCCATTTTTCTATTTTGTTAAGGTAATAGTTTATTGATGTAATAGACTAATTAACTAAAGGTGGTGAACATAAATTGTTAGAAGATCTAAAACCGATTATTTCTAATTTAGAAGAACGTATTTATGGGATGAGGGATTCACTTTAACATCGCTCAAAAGGAAGACCGAATATTTACACTTGATGTACAGATGAGTGATCCTACATTTTGGGATAATCCAGATAAAGCTCGTGAGATTTCTCAAGAGGCCACACAATTAAAAAATGCTGTAGAAAGCTATAAGCAACTTGTTAGTGATATTGAAGATGCTAATGTGATGCTTGAAATGGCTATAGATGAAGATGATCTCTCCATGGAGAGTGAAATCAAGGAATATGTTAAGCAAATAGAAGAAACCTTGGAAAAGCAAGAAGTACTTTTATTGTTAAGTGGTGAATATGATGCAAATAATGCTATTTTAACATTTCATGCCGGTGCTGGTGGGACTGAGGCACAAGATTGGTGTTCTATGTTAATTCGCATGTACTTGCGCTGGGCTGAAAAATCTGGCTTTTCCATCGAGTTAATGGATGAACAACCTGGTGATGAAGCAGGAATAAAATCTGCTACATTCCTTGTTAAAGGTGAAAATGCCTTTGGTTACTTGAAGTCTGAGAAAGGTGTACATCGTCTCGTTCGTATTTCACCATTTGATGCTGCGGCTCGACGTCACACATCATTTGCTGCTGTCGATGTAATGCCTGAAATCGATGATACTGTGGAAATTAATATCGATATGAAAGACGTTCAAGTTGATACATATCGTGCTAGTGGCGCTGGTGGTCAGCATATTAATAAAACCGATTCTGCTGTTCGCATGACACATAAGCCGACAGGTATTGTAGTACAATGCCAAACACAACGTTCTCAAATGCAGAATAGAGAACAAGCTTTACGTTTGTTACGGGCGAAACTATTTGAGTTAGAGCTCGAAAAGCAAGCTGAACTTAAAGAACAGATTGGAGGTACCTACCAAGCAATTGAGTGGGGAAGTCAAATTCGTTCCTATGTATTCCATCCATATAATCTTGTTAAGGATCATCGTACTAGTGTAGAAACTGGTAATGTTCAAGCTGTTATGGATGGCAACTTAGACCCATTTATCGAAGGTTTCTTAAAAAAAGAGGCTAACTTAACAATTTAGGAGATACTATGAAAAAGTTTTTACTATTCCTATTAGTGCTAATTATTGCTCTTGTAGTGGCATCCCAATTTTTATTACCATCTTTTATTGGCTCTCGTATTGAAAGTCAATTAAATGAAACATTGAAACCAACGGCTCAAACAGTAAATGTTGAGGCTCAACCTGCTTTCAAAATTTTATATGGTGAGGTAGATCGTGTTTATGGCACTTTGGAGAATATTAAACTGGGTAAATTGAATTTTGCTAGCTTCCGATATGATGCTAAACAAATTCTTGTTAATCCAATTTCTTTATTAGCTAGTCAACAAATTGATATCGTTAGTGTTGGGACTGCTAGTATTGATGGGACTATTAATAAAGCTGATTTAGCGACTTTCTTAAGTAATGAAGCAGGTAGTGATATTCAAGACGTACAAGTTGACATTAGTAAAGATAATATCAGCCTAACCGGTAAAATGAATGTAGGCATGGTGTTTAAAGGAGATGTTAAATTAGATGGGAATTTAGAATTAAAGGGCAATACATTATTGTTTTCACCTAAAAAGTTCACCATAAATGGTGCTACAATTCCTGGTATGACATCTAATGTGTTAGAAAGTACTCAAATTTATGACTTCAACAATTTTCCAATTCCTGTAAAAGCGGAAAGTTTGACTGTTGATAATGGTGAAATTCTCATTAAAGTTAAACCTGTACTCAACTAGAAAGGATTTGTCGTGAATCATCGGAACACACAAAAAAGTAAGTACTCATGGATTCTTATACTTTGTATTATTATAGGTCTTTTATCTTCCTTATACTTAGTATTTGAACGCCATCAGATTGAGAAATCTCAAAATCATATTGAAAATATTGTAGACTATGATGCAGTTTTACGAGCCAGCGCCTTTGAAAAGCGTAGTCAACAAGAAGCTTTTGATGCATTACGTAATGCTGGTGTGACTGCTTTTGCTATTTATGATCGCACGTTAGAAAAAGCAAAAGATGCGGGCCAAGTTAAAGTATTAAGCTCTGAAGAGATGGACTCTGTTCGTGTTAATGGCGCTGCGATTAAACCTGGGGCGACTTATGTGGCATTAATTTCAGGTAAAGAAGGTTATTATAAAGAAATTCGAGAGGATTTATACCACCGTATTGGCAAGGACAAGGTGAAAGAGCTTAATACAAGTATTGGTCCTGTTCTTGAATTGTATGGTGCAACAGCAGATAGCTATGCAAAGATGAATCTTGGTATTTCAAAGTTGCAAGCACAAGAGGTTGCAGATCGTGGTTTCAATGTTATCGTTCGTCCAACAAACTATAGAAACGTAACATCTGAAGATATTCAATATGTATTTAAACGACTTGAAGGCATTCCTCATGTAACAGGGATGATTTTTGCTGGTAAAGAAGCTCTAGGTGCACCTAATTTAACGGATGAAACATTAGCATTACTAAATAAAAACCATATTCCACTAGTTGGTATCGAAGCTGTAAATCAGTTGCAGTATGAGCCACAACAAGGTTTCTTGGAAATGGCGGCCAAAAATAATTATAGTGTAGGTCGTGTGTATACTATCGCTAAAGAGGAGTTAAAGAAAATTACCCCTGAAGAAGCGGCACAACGCTTTTACATTAGTGATATAGAACGAAATATTCGTTTTAACTTGTTTCCGATGTATGAAACAGGTATAAATAATGAAACTGTTTTACAGACTACAATCAACTATATTAATATAGCTACAGAGAAATTGGCTGTAAAAGGTTATGAATTTGGTCCAGCGGATATTTATCCTGCTTATACACCAAATCCATTATTAGTAGTTATTACAATGATCGGGGCTATCGCACTTTTTGTATATGTTCTACAAATGATGTTACCAATGTCTAAGCATACGCAACTTGTGGCCTTTTTTGGCATTTCTTTGGCATCCATTGTTGTATTTATTCTTACAAGTGGTACCTTAATTACTCAAATATGGGCTCTATCTAGTGCTATTATGGCTCCTGTAGGTGCTATGATACGCTTGATGGAAGAGGGGCGCCGTTATGATGGTGCACGTCCATTAGGTGCCATTAAGTCTACGATTCTTGCCTTATTATATCTTGTAATTGCTGCATTATTTGCTGCTATTGGCGGAATGTATATCGCATCTTTATTGGGCAATACGAAATTCTTTATGGAGTTTGCTCTCTTTAGAGGTGTTAAGTTGACCTTTGTTCTGCCAATTATTTTAGTTATTATTGCGTACCTTCAACGATTCCCATTGTGGAACGGCCGCATGATTAATTCCAAAGAAGAAGCGAAAACATTTGTAGTGGAATTCTTAACTATGGATGTTAAATTATATGTATTCTTTATAATAGCAGCACTTGGTGGTGCAGTATGGGTATTTGTTGGCCGTAGTGGACACACTGCAGGTGTTCCTGTACCAGGCTTTGAACTTATGCTACGTCGTTTTCTTGAAAATACAATGTATGCGAGACCGCGTGAAAAAGAGTTCATTATTGGTCATCCTGCTTTAATGCTAGCTACCTTTGCGTTCATGCGTAAGTGGCCTACAGTAATTCATTTCTTGTTAACTCTAGCTGGTGTTATTGGCATTGCTTCGATGGTTGAAACCTTCTGTCATCTTAGAACGCCAGTGTTCATGTCCATCATGCGTGGTTATGATGGTTTGTTAATTGGCGCCCTTTTTGGAGTGCTTCTTATCATCGCAGTACGGTTTATGATGTACGTAACACAATGGTTCCAAGCTAGGGAGGTTGACCATGAGTAATATTGTTATCTCTGGTTATTATGGCTTTGGTAATGCTGGTGATGAGGCCATGCTTTGTGCTATTATCGATGCTATTCGTAAAGAAGAGGCTGATGCACATATTACTGTAATTTCTGGTAATCCTAAAGAGACTAGTAAAAAGCATAATATTAATGCTGTAGGTACATTTTCTGCATTGGGTATCTTAAAAGCAATTGCTCATTCGGATCTTGTTATTAGTGGTGGTGGTAGTTTATTACAAGATGCTACTAGTATTCGCAATACTTACTATTACTTAAGTATTATGGCGTTAGCAAAGTTGCTTGGGAAAAAAGTAATGCTATACTCCCAAGGTATTGGTCCTTTAAATCGTTCATCAACACGTCGTGCCGTTGGATTTGTATTGCGTTTTGTAGATACTATTACAGTTAGAGATTCTATTTCAAAGGATGAACTAGTTTCTTTGGGAATTGAAGATGTAGAAGTTACTGCAGATGCGGTATTGGCCATGCAACCAGCAGATCTTTCAATTGGCTCTCATATTCTGAAAGGGTATATATCTAAAATATCTGAAGCAGATGAACAACGTAAACGAATTGGTGTGGCGGTTCGTAGTTGGAAAGAGGATACAGAGTATAGAGAATCCTTAGCTAATGTATTGAGCAGATTACAAGAACAAGATAATGTGGAAATTATCTTTATTCCTATGTCACATCCTGAGGATACAAAAGAGGCTAAGATCATTGCCAGCTATATGCCGAATGGCGCTATTGTGCTAGAAGGTCCGTTCTCTACAGAGCAACAAGTGTCATTATCTGGAAATGTGGACCTCATGATTGGTATACGTCTTCACGCTTTAGTTTTTAGTTCTTTAATGGGAAAACCAGTTATTGGTATTTCCTATGATCCTAAAATTACAAGCTTTTTACATATGATTGGTCAAGAGCCTATTGGCACAATGACTCATTTGCGTGAAGAAGCCTTATATCAATGGTGTCATAAATTGTTGAATTCTCGTGAGGAGTATCAAGCATCTTATGATCGCATTGAATCATTGCGTGTAGATTCCCAACGCAATGCAGAAATTGCTATTTCATTACTTAAAGATTATTAATATATTGGATTTTATCCAGAAAGTGAGGTCTCTATGGCTACATTAACACAAGATGTTAAACAATTAGTTCAAGAGAAGGCAAAAGCTATTCGCGTTGGTATTGTACAGTCTGTAACGGCAGCGAAATCCGGTCACCCAGGTGGTTCATTATCCATCGCCGATGTGATGGCCTTGTTGTACTATGTTGAGATGAATGTAGATCCAGCAAATCCAAAAGCTCCTAATAGAGATCGTTTTGTCCTTTCTAAAGGTCATGCAGCGCCTGCACTATACGCTACATTGGCTGAAAAAGGTTATTTCCCTAAAGAAGAACTTTTGAACTTACGTAAAATTAATCATATGTTACAAGGCCATCCTGATATGAAACACACACCAGGTGTAGATATGTCTACAGGTTCTTTAGGACAAGGCATTTCTGCGGCTTGTGGTATGGCATTGGCAGGCAAAATTGATAATGCAGATTACCGTGTATACTCTATTCTTGGTGATGGTGAGCTTGAAGAAGGTCAAGTGTGGGAAGCTGCAATGTTTGCTGGCTTTTATAAACTGAATAATTTGACAGCTTTTGTCGATTTTAACGGTCTTCAAATTGATGGTGATATTACTAAAGTTCTTTCTCCATTACCAATTCCAGAAAAGTTCAAAGCTTTCAATTGGAATGTTATTGAAGTTAATGGTCATGACCTTGATGAGCTTCATAATGCTATTGAAACTGCGAAAGCTTTCACAGAAGGCCCAACATGTATTATCATGCATACTGTAAAGGGTAAAGGCGTTGAAGAGATGGAAGGTCAAGCAGGCTGGCATGGTAAAGCACCAAGTGAAGAGCAAGGTGTAGCCTTTGTTAATGAAATTATGGGGGTGCAATAATGGGTAAAGCAACACGTGAAGCATATGGTAATGCGCTAGCTCGCATTGGTAAAGAGAATACTAATATTATCGTACTAGATGCGGATTTATCCAAATCTACTAAAACAGACACATTTAAAGCTGTGTGCCCAGAACGTTTCTTTAACGTAGGTATTGCAGAGCAAAACTTGATTTCTGTTGGTGCTGGACTTGCAGCGGCAGGTAAGATACCATTTGTATCATCTTTCTCCATGTTTGCTACAGGACGTGCATTTGAACAAATTCGTAATGCTGTATGCTATCCTAAATTAAACGTGAAAGTATGTGCTACACATGCGGGCATTACTGTTGGTGAGGATGGTGCAACGCACCAAAGTTTAGAGGATATTTCCTGTATGCGTACATTGCCAAATATGACTGTAGTGGTACCTGCTGATGAGCGTGAAACAGAGGCTGTTATCGAATGGGCTGCATCTTATAACGGCCCAGTATACGTTCGTTTGGGGCGTGCTGGTGTAGATGATGTAACAACAGAAGGCTACTCATTTGTGCCAGGTAAATCTACTATTTTGGTAGATGGTTCTGATGCTACAATTATTGCTTGTGGTGCATTAGTTGGACCTGCTGTAGAGGCATCTAAAACTTTATCTAAATCTAATATATCTGCACGTGTTATTAATATGGCATCTATTAAACCTATTGATGCTGAAGCAATTATAAAAGCTGCTGCGGAAACTGGTGCTATCGTTACAGCTGAAGAACATAATATTATTGGTGGACTCGGTTCTGCTGTATCTGAAGTAGTAGTATCTAATAAGCCTGTACCTATGGAATTCGTTGGTGTCCAAGATACATTTGGGGAGAGTGGAACACCAAAAGAACTAATGGCAAAGTATGGCTTAACTGCCAATGATATTGTAGAAGCCGTAAAACGTGTAATCGCTCGTAAATAATCAAAGGGGATCCCATGATTGAATTTAAGAATGTTAGTAAAGTCTATGATAATGGTTCTGTTGCATTAGACGATGTGTGTTTAACCATTAACGATGGTGAATTTGTTCTCGTTTGTGGTCACAGTGGTGCAGGGAAATCAACATTATTTAAGTTATTAACACATGAGGTAGTGCCAGATGCTGGTACTGTCATTGTTGATGACTTTGATGTTACGCGTATGAAGCGCAGTAAAATTCCTAAATTGCGGAGAAAGCTTGGCGTTGTATTCCAAGACTTCCGATTATTGCCTAATAAAACGGTAGCAGAGAATATTGCTTTTGCTCTTGAAGTTATTGAAGAAAAACCAAAAATCATTAAAGAAAAGGTGAGTCATGTATTAGACCTTGTTGGTTTATCTGAGAAGGCTAATGACTTACCAGAGGATCTTTCTGGCGGGGAACAACAACGTGTTGCTATTGCGCGTGCAATTGTTAATCGCCCAACAGTATTAATTGCTGATGAACCTACTGGTAACCTTGATCCTGATACTAGTAAGGATATTGTTGAATTGTTTAAGCATATTAACAATTTCGGCACTACCGTTATTATGGTTACTCATAATATGGATCTTGTTTCATACTTGAATAAACGCGTTATTCGTTTAAAAGACGGCCGTGTTCAAAGTGATAATATGAGAGGTGCAGAAATTAATGAAGCCTAGAACGATAAAATACTATTTTAAAGAAGCACTGAAGTCTATGAAACGTAATGGGCTTATGACATTAGCGTCCATTTCTACAGTAGCTTTATCCTTATTTATGCTCGGTGTATTCCTTTGTGGTGTCATTAATTTGAATAACATGGCATCCAGTCTAGAAAATCAAGTACAGTTAAGTATTTACTTAAAGGATGGCTTAACAACTGATCAAATTATGGCAGTAGGAAAGCAAATTAAGGCTATACCTAACTTAAAGCATTTAGAATTTGTTAATAAAGAGCAAGCTATGAAGGAGTTCAAAGAACGCCTTGGTGATCAGCAACAATTGGTGAATGCTTTAGGTGATGTAAATCCGTTGCCTAACTCATATGTGTTAACCTTTGATAATCCTAGCGATGTAAAAGCAACTGCAAAATTAGCTACGACATTCCAAGGCGTAGAAAGTACACACTATGGTCAAGATATTGTAGAAGAGCTTTTCCGCATTACGCAAGTAATTCGTATTGGTGGGATTGTATTGATTGCTTTCCTAGCAGCTGCAACACTATTCATCATTTCAAATACAATTCGGTTGACTGTCTTCGCACGTCGTAAAGAAATTGCAATCATGAAATATGTAGGTGCTACTAATGGATTTATTCGTTGGCCATTTTTGATTGAAGGCATGTTGTTAGGCTTAATTGGTGCTATCATTGCCGTTCTTTGCGTTGGTGAATTTTATCACTTCATCACAATGGAAGTTTCTGAATCATTAGCATTCTTCCCTTTAGTACCAATGTTCCCATTCTTCTATGATGTAGCCCTTTATATCTTAGGTGGCGGCATAGTAGTAGGTGCTATTGGTAGTACTATTTCTTTGAAACAATACATGAAGGTGTAATGTTTATGAATAATAGTATATTTAAATCTCGCTTCGTAGCGGCAATTTTGACTGGTATAGTGGTATTGGGAACACCATTATACATCGTTGCAGAGGACGAAGATTTAACAAATCAACTTGATTCAATTCAACAACAAGTTAATCAACAAAATGCTAAAAAGGCAGATGCTGAAACTGTAATAGTCAGTGTATCCGAACAGTTACGTCAAATCGAAGAACAATTACGTCAGGCTCAGCAACAATTGGATTCTATTCAACAACAACGTATAGCTGTTGAAAATGATATTACAGTGAATGAAAAATTACTTGCTGAAGCACAAAAACGACTAGAAGGGCGAGAAGCCGTATTTTATAAGCGTGTACGTGATATTTATATTAACGGTCGTTTAAGTTACTTAGATGTAGTTATTGGATCTAAAGATTTTACAGACTTTGCTAATCGTTTAGAAATTTTAAAACGAATTATTGATTCTGATATTAAATTAATTGAGGAAATCAAAAAAGAGCGCGCTGAAATAGCGGCTCGAAAGCAAGCACTAGAACAGTCTCGTGCAAAATTAGTTGAGCTTGAAAAAGCAGCTGCGGCAAAACGAGCTGAAATAGAGCAAAAGAAGAAAGAACGTGAGGTAGTTCTTCAAAAGGCTCAAAATGATCGTGCTACAGCAATGCAAGCAGTAGAAGAATTAAATGCATCTTCTGCACAGATTACAGCGTTATTGAAAGCACGTCAAGCAGAGCGTGCCGCTGCTCGTGCTGCGGCAGCGGCTCAACAATCTTCACCAACTTACTCTTGGGTACAAGGGTCTGGTCAACTTGGGTGGCCTGTAAGTGGTGAAATTACCTCTCCATATGGCTATCGTACACATCCGATTTGGGGCACTACAATTTATCATTCTGGCATTGATATTGGTGTTGATGAAGGTACACCTGTTCATGCTGCAGATGGTGGTACTGTTGCTTGGTCGGGTTGGATGGGTGGCTATGGTTATGCCGTAGTTATCGATCATGGTAATGGCATGTCTACTCTTTATGGACATAATTCTGAACTTGCTGTCTCTGAAGGGCAAGATGTAGGTAAGGGTCAAGTTATTGCCTATGCTGGCAGCACAGGTAATAGTACAGGGCCACATGTACATTTTGAAGTTCGTATAAGTGGGGATCCTGTGGATCCTATGGGATATTTATAATATGAAATTTGATACACGTACAGTGTTATGGAGTCTATTGAAATATATAGGCTCTGGCATTGTTATTATGTGGCTTACATTTTGGTATCTTTCCGGTTCATTCTGGGGACTACCAAGATTATTTATAGCCTATTATACTGCGAGTCAAGTTTTTATGACACCTATGGCTAAAACTACCCTTTATGATGGTATGCTAAAGGGGTTAATTGACTCTTTGGGAGAACCGCATAGTGTTTATTTAAATGCAGAAGAATATAAATCCATGAAAATGCAAACATCTGCAACATATGCTGGTGTTGGTATGGTCCTTGGTACTGATGATAAAGGTCTATATGCAGTTAGCGTAATGGAAGACCAACCAGCTTTTAAAGCTGGAATTAAACCTGGAGACCACATTATTGCTATCGATGGACAATCCACTACTGAAATTCCGGTAGAGGAAGCATCTTCTCGTATTCGTGGCGAAGCTGGTACTACTGTATCTCTAGATATTGAACGTAATGGTGAAAAGTTGCATTTTGATATCACTCGTGAATCCATAGTTTTGCCTACTGTTAAAAGTAAAATGCTTACTAGCACAGTTGGATATATTCGTATTAGTCAGTTTGCAGAAAATACCGCAGAAGATTTTGCCACTCAATATAAAGAGCTTCAATCTCAAGGTATGAAGGCCCTTGTCTTGGACCTACGAGATAATCCAGGCGGTTTATTATCTACTACTGAAAAGATATCTAACTATATTATGCCTCCAGGTACACTCGTAACAGTACAAAATCGATCAGGTAAAAAGGATACTTATAAGTCAGATGGACCTGATGTAGCTATGCCATTGGTTGTTTTAGTTAATAAGGGCTCTGCTAGTGCATCAGAAATCATAGCAGGCGCTGTTCAAGATCGTAAATTAGGCACTATCGTAGGTACTAATACATATGGTAAAGGTACCGTTCAAACTATTTTCCCTAGTTTAGATGATGAAGGAATTAAAGTAACTATTGCTAAGTACCATACACCAAGTGATCGTGTTATTGATGGAACAGGTATTAAACCTGATGTAGAAATCGATTTACCAAAAGGTGTACATCCATCTAGTACATTAGATGATATTCAAATTAAAAAAGCATTAGAGCTATTACAGCAATAATGCATAGGAGTTAAATTATGTTTATAGATAGAGCGCGCGTCTTTGTTAAAGCTGGTGACGGTGGGGATGGTATGTCCAGCTTCCGTCGAGAAAAATACGTGCCAAATGGCGGCCCTAGTGGTGGTGATGGTGGTAAAGGTGCGGATGTTGTTTTTAAGGCTGACAAGAATATTAATACGCTTGTAGACTTTAGATATAAACGTCAGTTTAAGGCACCAGCTGGCGGTAATGGTGAAAGCTCTAATAAGCACGGTCGAGGTTCCGATCCTCTTATCATTCCAGTTCCATTGGGTACAGTAATTAAAGATGAGGAAACAGGAAAAATCTTTTGCGACCTTGTTAACGATGGCGATACATTTGTTATTGCCAAAGGTGGTCGTGGCGGCCGTGGCAATGCTCGATTCCAAACTAGTGCTAACCGTGCACCAACCTTTGCAGAAAAGGGTGAACCTGGTGAAGAATTCTGGTTACAATTAGAGCTTAAAGTATTAGCTGATGTAGGTTTATTAGGTTATCCATCTGTTGGTAAATCTAGTATTTTGCGAAAAGTATCTAAAGCTCAACCAGAGGTGGCAGCATATCACTTTACTACACTAACACCAGTACTCGGGGTAGTTACAATTTCTGGAGATCGTAGCTTTGTTTTGGCCGATATTCCGGGCCTTATTGAAGGGGCTAGTGAAGGTGTAGGTTTAGGTCACAATTTTCTACGTCATGTTGAACGTACGAATATTTTAATTCATGTTCTAGATGTATCTGGTATGGAAGGCCGAGACCCTAAGGTCGACTTTGATGCGATTAATGAAGAGTTACGTAAATACTCTGAAAAATTGGCTAATAAGAAACAAATTGTAGCTCTCAATAAGATCGATATGGTCTTTGATGACACGACGATTCCCGAAACAAAAAAATATTTTGAAGATAAAGGCTATGAAGTATTTCTCATTAACGCCTTAAGTGGTGAAGGTTTGTCAGAGCTTATGGAACGAGCTTACTACTATGTAGAAAACTACGAACCAGAGCCTGAAGCAAATGATGACACAGTTGTATACGAAGCAAAACAAGATGTAGAATTTGTCATTACTCGTGGTGATGATGCTGCTTTCTACATTACTGGTAAACGTATTGAACGATTAGTAGCTATGACAAATCTTGACGATGATCAATCTCTTCGTAGGTTCCAACGCATTTGGCGCTTTATGGAGCTTGATGCAAAATTGAAGGAAAAAGGCTGTAAAGACGGTGATGAAGTTGTAATCGGCGATCAGCGCTTTACTTTCCAAGAGTAGGAGTAATAATGACAGGAAAACAAAAACGGTATTTACGTTCATTGGCGGCTACAATACCACCGGTTGTCCAAATTGGTAAAAATGGTTTAGAGGATAGCGTTATAGATAGTGCTCGTGCAGCGATTACAGCACGTGAGCTTATTAAGGTTAAATTACATAATAATAGTCCTGAAGATAAGACAATTTTTCAAGACTTAGCAGATATGCTTGGCGCTGAATTAGTTCAAGTAATTGGTTTTAATGGTGTTTTATATAAAGCTAAAAAAGAACCTAAAATCA
>CAJZEE010000047.1 GCA_915066865.1 uncultured Veillonella sp. | reverse complement strand
TTTCCGTCTATTTTAAATCATATATATAATCCGCCAGCCATTTTATTTATGAGAGGTAATCGGGCACTCTTAGATGGACGATTAAATCGCATTGCTATTGTTGGAGCAAGGAGTTGCTCCTTATATGGCCGGAATGTGGCGAGAATGCTCGGCAAAGAATTGGGTAAATACAGTACCATTATTGTCAGCGGTGGAGCTCGTGGTATAGACTCACATGGTCATGAAGGCCTTCTAGCTAGTCAGGGGTATGGAATCATTGTTATGGGATGTGGTTTAGATATTACCTATCCTCGAGAAAATGCAAAATTATTTGATCGTATGTTACAAAATAATGGGTTACTTCTATCCGAATACCCGCCGGGTACACCGCCGTCCGCAAAACATTTCCCAGCACGGAATCGTATTATTAGTGGATTATGCAGAGGTGTTATCGTAGTGGAGGCCAAGTCCAGTAGTGGTTCTTTGATTACGGCAGATATGGCGGTTAGTGAAGGTCGAGATGTATTTGTGGTACCATGTAATCTATTAGACCATACGGCTGATGGAAATAAATTTCTAATGAGAAATGGTGCATATGTACTTACTGGGTATGAGGATATAGTTGAACAATATCATTTAACATTGCGGGAATATTTTTCTAGTGAACAAAAATTTTTACCAACAAGGAATAATGAAAATAAAGGTGTAAAAGATAGCGTTCAAATAGGGAATCATAGTCAAAGTGTTGATAGAAAAGGGTGCTCTATGTTAAGCTTTAATGTGGATAGGAGTGTAATATTGAGTGAAATACCTCATGATCGATGTATTACGGTTAGTGATATTTTGAAAGCTACTCGTATTCCATTACAACAACTACAGCCCTTATTACTAGAGTTAGAAATGGAAGGGGCTATAGAGAATCATCCGCCGAGAGGCTATATTAATATGACTAGGAGTGATATACTTGTCCATTAAACGATCTATCGTTATTGGCGAGCCGAAAGCAGCTAGTACTAGTAATGACACAAAAAAGAAAAATACTAAGAAAGAAAGTACTACGATAAAGCGTAAGGTAGCTAAGGAAGCCCTTACTCCAATGGGGATTGTACGGGATAAATCTGTACTACAAACTTCAGTGCCACCGGAGCAACGGGAACCTCGCGTATATAATCCTGATGGCAAAGTATTAGTAATCGTAGAGTCTCCTGCTAAATCTAAAACAATTGAAAAATTCTTAGGTCCCAACTACGTTGTAAAAGCGAGTATGGGCCATTTACGAGATTTGCCTAAATCTCAAATGGGCATCGATATAGAGCATGATTTCACGCCGCGCTATAGTAATTTGGTAACACGTAAAAAGGTTATTGATGAACTAGTTTCTTATGCTGATGAAAGCAGTGCCGTATTGCTCGCAACTGACCCTGACCGTGAAGGGGAAGCTATTTCTTGGCATTTAGCGTACATTCTAAATGTAGATCCTAAGTCTACATGTCGTATTACGTTTAATGAAATCACTAAAAATGCCGTAGCAGAGGCTTTGGAGGCTCCACGTACCATCGATATGAATATGGTAGATGCTCAACAAGCGCGCCGTGTATTAGATCGTATCGTAGGTTATAAATTGAGTCCATTACTTTGGAAAAAAGTATGTAAGGGTCTCAGTGCTGGTCGTGTACAATCTGTAGCAGTTCGACTCATCTGTGAACGAGAGCGCGAAATCCAAGCCTTCGAACCACAAGAATATTGGACCATTAAAGGTAATTTTGAAACACCTAAAAAAGAATCTTTCACAGCGGAGTTGACACATATTAAAGGCGAGAAAATCGATATTACTACTGAAAGCGATGCACAAGCGGTGGTTGATGCTATTGGCGGTGAAGATGCAGTAGTGACAAATATAGAAAAGCGCAAACGTTCTCGTAAAGCGGCCCCCCCGTTTACAACATCCACCTTGCAACAAGACGGCGTGCGTAAATTGAACTTTGGTGCTAAGCGTACGATGATGATCGCCCAACATTTATATGAAGGTTTAGAAATTGGCTCCTATGGCCACGTAGGTTTGATTACGTACATGCGTACAGATTCTACGCGTATCTCTAAAGAGATGCAAGTTATGGCTAAGGACTTTATTCTTCGTAACTATGGGGAGGAATATTATCCATCTAAACCAAATGTGTACGGTTCTAAAGGTTCTGCACAAGATGCGCATGAGGCGATTCGTCCTACATCTCTCGAGTTAACACCTAAAATGGTGGAACCATTCTTGAGTCGTGATGAACTTAAGCTATATACGTTGATTTGGAATCGCTTTATGGCGAGCCAAATGGCGCCTCAACAAAATGAATCCACAACGATTGAGTTGAATGTTAAAGATGACTATACCTTTAAAGCAACTGGCTCTCGTGTTATCTTCCCAGGTTTCAGTGCTGTTTATGAAGATGTGAAAAAAGAGGATGCACCTCAATTGCCAGCTCTGAAAAAAAATGATGCTGCCCATACGGTAGAGGTATTGCCTGAACAACATTTTACACAACCACCTCCACGTTACTCCGAGGCGAGTCTCATCAAGACATTAGAAGAACTTGGCATTGGTCGCCCTAGTACATACGCACCAATTCTAGATACTATCGTAAGCCGTAACTATGTGGAAAATACGAATAAACAATTCGTGCCTACTGAGCTAGGCTTTGTAGTGGTAGACTTCTTGATTACATATTTTGAAAAAATCATCAATACTGGCTTTACCCGTGATCTAGAAGAAGAACTTGATGCTATCGCATCTGGTAAGGATACGTATGTAAAAGTATTATCTGATTTCTACGAGGTCTTTGCGCAAGAACTAGAAGATGCAAGTGATGTAGACCGTATTGAAATTGCATCTATGGAAAGCGATGAGATATGTGAACTTTGTCATAGTCCAATGGTATATAAATTTGGTCGCTATGGTAAGTTCTTAGCATGCTCTAATTTTCCAGAATGTAAAAACACAAAACCTATTACAGTGGGAACTGGGGTAATGTGTCCTAAATGTAAAGAAGGGGAAATCGTAGAACGGAAGTCCCGTCGCGGACGCATTTTCTATGGCTGTAATCGATACCCACAATGCGACTTTACATTATGGGATAAGCCAACCCATGATTTCTGTGAAACATGTGGTTCTATAATGGTTGAAAAGACATATAAAAATGGTACAGTTAAAAAGTTCTGTTCCAATGAAACTTGCCCGACTCGACCACCAAAGAAAACAAGAAAGAAAAAGAGCGAAGCTAGTGAAGAACCTGTAAAAGAATCTAAAAAGTCTAGTAAAGCTAGAAAAGAGGAAACTACAATTGAATAATAAAAATGTTATCGTTATTGGTGCAGGCCTTGCAGGCTCTGAAACGGCTTGGCAACTCGCTAACCGAGGTATTCATGTAGACTTATATGAAATGCGCCCTGTGAAAAGTTCTCCGGCGCACCAAACAGATCAATTTGCAGAGCTCGTATGTAGTAACTCGTTGCGCGCTGGTAATATTGAAAATGCAGTAGGTCTTTTGAAAGAAGAAATGCGTCGTTTAGGTTCCATCATTATGAAATGTGCCGATGCAACTGCTGTACCTGCCGGTGGTGCATTAGCCGTTGATCGTCATTTATTTAGTGAAATGGTGACGAAGAAGGTAAAGAGCCATCCTAATATTACAGTTCATCACGAAGAGATAACTGAGATTCCTACAGAGGGAACTGTTATCTTTGCTTCTGGTCCACTTACGTCTGAAGCATTAGGAGATAAGATTAAAGCCCTAACTGGTGAAACAGGCTTTTACTTCTACGATGCTGCTGCACCTATCGTAACGGCTGAATCTTTAAACTACGATAAAGTTTTTGCTGCTTCTCGTTATGACAAAGGCGATGCGGATTATCTTAACTGTCCTATGACAGAAGAGGAATATAAAGCGTTCTGGCATGAGCTTAAAACAGCTGAAGCCGTACAGCCAAAGGATTTTGAAAAAGAAATCTACTTTGAAGGCTGTATGCCCGTAGAAATCATGGCAAGCCGTGGTGAAGATACATTACGTTATGGACCATTAAAGCCTGTAGGCTTAGTGGATAAACGTACCAATGAGGAATCTTACGCAGTGGTACAATTGCGTAAGGAAAATAAGGAAGGCACCATGTTTAACTTGGTAGGCTTCCAAACTCATTTAAAATGGGGTGAACAAAAGCGTGTATTCGGTATGATTCCAGGACTCGAAAATGCAGAATTTGTTCGTTATGGTGTTATGCATCGCAATACATATATCAATTCTCCTGATTTGTTAAATCACGCATTCCAACTAAAAAAAGAACCACGTCTATTCTTTGCTGGTCAAATGACAGGTGTAGAAGGCTACTTGGAGTCTGCTGCTAGCGGTCTCATGGTAGGTCTACAAGTATATCGTTATTTAAAGGAACAACCGTTTATTGAATTCCCTAAGACGACGGCTATTGGCTCTCTTAGCCACTATATTTCTAACTACGAAGGATCTAACTTCCAACCAATGAATGTCAACTTTGGCATTATGGAGTCGTGGCCTCAAAAAGTACGTAAGAAAAAAGAAAAAAATGCACTGATTGCAAATCGTGCTTTAGAAGAACTGGAAGCTCTAAAAGCTAAAGAAAATTTATAAGAAATATCCTTTTAAGAAATAGTTTTATTTCAAAAAATAGTAAAAGTCCTACATTCAATGGTAAAACCAATGAATGCAGGACTTTTCTTTTTATATGTAATTTATTTACGTTTTTTAGTTTTTACTGTTGATTCTATATCAACAAGTACCTTTTGATTTTTCTTTTCTAGATAGCCTAGATAGATGAATACACAGATACCGACAATGATAGCTATTAAACTCGTCATTTGAGCAGATTTTAGACCTAACGTTACGTTTACGTAATCGCCACGTAAGAACTCTAAGAAAAAGCGAGCCGTAGAATAGAGAATGGCATATAGTACGAATACTTGACCCTTAGCATGCTTAAAAGATCCAAATAATAGAAGGGCCACAAAGATAAGAATATCGATTTGACCTTCCCATACTTCGGCAGGCCAAAGCGGTTGATTACCGTAGGTGCGGTATGCAAGGGTACTTTCAGGATAGATAATACCATAATTACCGCCCGTAGGATGACCAAAAGCATCACCGTTTAAGAGGTTTGCCATACGACCTACGGATTGAGCCAAAATCAATGCAGGGGCAAATAAATCGGCAAAAGCCCAAAAGTCAATCTTGTTTTTACGAAGATACCAATAGCCCGCAATTGTGCCTAGTACTACGCCACCTTGAATGGCCATGCCTCCTTGCCAAACAAAGGGAATTTCCAATAAATGATTACCGTAATAATCCCAATCAAAGAAAAAGACATCCCATAGGCGAGCACCGATGAGACCAGCTACGGCAACAGTAATGGAAAAGTCGATGATGTGTTCATGCCATCCGCGACCATCCTTTTTCAAAAGTACATAGGCAACAGAGGCACCACAGATGATAGCCAAAGCTAACATGGTACCATAGGCTCTAATAGGGAAGTCCCCTATGAAAAATAAATATTGATGCATACAAAACTCCTTATGTGATAATTTTTATTAGTACATAGATTAAATTATAAATTACATATATCCTTCGTGCAAGAAAAGAGATGAACTATATATAATATGGTATAATATAGAAATTGGTATTGTATCCCAGTATGGGACCTAGAATTAGGAGAGTACATGATTCGTAAATCTACTATTATAAAATCGTTAACGGCTTTAGTAATGTCCGCATTATCAAGTACATTCGTACATGCAGAAGTATTGGTTCCATTAGATCAATTTTTAGCTAATACTACACGTCATTACGAAGCAAATCAATATAAAACATCATATACCGTGTATGTTCCACAAAGTGAATTACAAGGTGATAAGGTTGTTTTAAATCCTACATCCGTAGGTGAACCTGTTAAATTGCCCATTACCAAAAAAGATGGTCTATCCTATGTAGATATTGAGTCTGAACCAGCTATGCTGGGTGTTAGTTATACAAAAAATAATGGTCAACTTATTTTAGGCCCTGCACCAGAAGCATCTACGGTGAAAGCGCCTTATACATTGCAAACACCATTGGCGTGGGCTTTTGATCCATGGACAGCGGAGGGCGCTCCATATCAGGCAAAACTCAATACGAGTGGTGATAATATCATTTCTCCAAGTTGGTTTAAATTACATAGCTTAGGTTTAGAAGCAAGTCCAAATATTAATATTGATTATGTGAAAGCGTATAAGAATAAAGGCTATCATATTTGGCCGTTGATTACTAATCGGTTTGACTCTAATTTTACAAGTGGTATTTTGGCGGACCAATCGGTATGGAAGAAATATGCTCATAATCTTGTTCAATATGCCTATATATATGGGTTTGATGGTTATAACTTTGACTTTGAAAACATCGATTATGCTGACCGCAATCGTTTAACAACATTTGTATCATATTTGTCTAATCATTTACATCAATATAATATTAAAACTTCTATCGATGTGACCGGGTATTCTGATAGTCCAGAATGGTCATTAGTGTATAACCGCAAAGCTTTGGCAGATACTGTCGACTATGTAGTTCTTATGGCATATGACGAAACTTGGGCTAAGAGTACTACTGCAGGTCCTGTTGCAAGTTATCCTTGGGTTCGTAGCCATACAGAAAGAATGCTCTCTGAAGTTCCTTCTCAAAAGCTAATATTAGGGGTACCATTCTATATGCGCTTATGGCATGATACAAATGGTTATGCTAAGGGTGAAACACTGGCTATGAAAAATACAGGGAATTACTTTGCTAATTACAGAGATAAAATGACTTGGGACGATCGATTAAAGTTATACTATTTATCTATTCCAACAGCTGCTGGTTCAGATCGTATTTGGTTTGAAGATAATACATCGTTAGGCTTAAAACTTGATCTGGTAAAAGAATTACACCTTGGTGGGTTTGCAGCATGGCGTAAAGGGTTTGAAGATATTTCTACGATTACTATGATTCAAGAAAAAGACTTAGGACGTGGTATTCCTAAATCTCCTACAGCAGTTGTTCCTGAACCTGTAGTTGAAGAAGCTAAACCATTAACTAAGCTTGAACAATACAAATTACGCTTAGAAGAAAAAGAAAAAGAAAAAGCAGCTAAAGCAGAAGCAAAACGGAAAGCTAAAGAAGAGAAAGAGGCTGCTAAACGCAAAGCAAAAGAAGAAGCTGAAAAAGTAAAAGCTGAGAAAAAACGCTTAGAAGAAGAGGCTAAAGCTAAAAAAGAGCATAATAAACAAACAGTTAAAGAGCAAAATGACTTATATACTGGTTATAGTTCGGATCAAAATACAAGCCCTAAAAATGATTTAACAAAAACTATTCAAGTCGTAAAACGCTAGTGTTTGACTGCTTTTACAGTACGTAGTAAAATAAAAACATTAATTATAAAATGGCAACTTATGAGGTTGACCATATGAGGAGGCCCCTACATGAACGAAAAATATGTAGCCCAAGATATTGAAAAAAAGTGGCAACAGTATTGGGAAGATAACCATACGTTTAAAACAGAATATGATGAATCAAAAGAAAAATATTATGTATTAGAAATGTTCCCGTACCCATCTGGTAATTTACACATGGGGCATGTGCGTAACTATTCCATTGGTGACGTAGTAGCTCGCTTCACGAAAATGAAGGGCTTTAACGTATTACATCCAATGGGCTGGGACTCCTTTGGTATGCCTGCAGAAAACGCAGCTATCAAACATGGTATTGCACCTAAAACATGGACTCTTGATAATATCGAGAACATGAAATTGCAACAAAAAGCACTTGGCTTGTCCTATGATTGGGACCGTGAAGTTGCAACATGTAAAGAAGATTACTACAAATGGACGCAATGGTTTTTTGAACAGTTCTATAAAAAAGGCTTAGCGTACAAAAAAGAAGCTAAAGTAAATTGGTGCGAAACTTGTCATACTGTATTGGCTAATGAACAAGTTATCGATGGTGCTTGCTGGCGCTGTGATAACCCAGTTGAGAAAAAAGACTTGTCTCAATGGTTCTTGCGCATTACAGAATATGCTGATCGCTTGTTAACTGATTTGGACACTCTTGATCATTGGCCACAACGCGTTAAATTGATGCAAAAAAACTGGATTGGCCGTTCTGAAGGTACAGAATTCTCCTTTGAAGTGCCGTCCATTAATGAACGCGTATCTGTATATACAACACGGGTTGATACGATTTATGGCGTAAGCTATGTTGTATTGGCTCCTGAACATCCATATGTAGAACGTCTTATTGAAAATGCTCCTAACAAAGCTGAATTAGAAGCTTTCATTACGCGTATGCGCAATATGAGCGATATCGACCGTACATCTACAGAGGCACCTAAAGAAGGTATGTTCACTGGTTCCTATGCAGTAAACCCTATGTCTGGCGAACAAGTTCCAGTTTGGATTGCAAACTATGTATTAGTAGACTACGGTACAGGCGCTGTAATGGGTTCCCCTGCACATGATGAACGTGACTGGGAATTTGCTCATAAATACGATTTGCCTATTAAACAAGTTGTAGCTCGGGAAGGTGAAGAATACAGCCTTGAAAAATGGCAAGAATGGTACCATGAAGATGGCATTCTAGTTAACTCTGGCGAATATAATGGCCAAACATCTGAAGAGGCTCGTAAAACTATTACAGCTGCTCTTAACGAACGCGGCATTGGTGAAGGTAAGGTAAACTTCCGTCTTCGTGACTGGTTGATTTCTCGTCAACGTTACTGGGGCGTGCCAATTCCTGTAGTATACTGTGAAACTTGTGGTGAACAACTCGTTCCTGAAGAAGAGTTGCCAGTACGCTTGCCAGAGGATGTTAAATTTGAATCTGGTGCTGTATCTCCATTGGCTACATCTGAAAGCTTCTTAAATACTACATGTCCTAAATGTGGTGGCCCTGCACGTCGTGAAACAGACACGATGGACACATTTATCGATTCCTCTTGGTACTTCTTGCGCTATACAGACGCTAAAAACGACCAAGCTCCATTCGATAAAAAAATTGCTAATTACTGGATGAATGTTGACCAATATATCGGCGGTATTGAACATGCTATCTTGCATTTATTGTACTCTCGATTCTTTGTGAAAGTTATTCACGATTTAGGCCTTATCGATGCAAATGAACCATTCCGTGGCTTGTTGACACAAGGTATGGTTCTTAAAGAAGGCAGTAAAATGTCTAAATCTAAAGGTAATGTAGTTTCTCCTGAAGAAATTATCAATACTTATGGTGCAGATACTGCTCGCTTGTTTATTCTATTCGCAGCGCCTGTAGATCGTGACCTTGATTGGTCTGACCAAGGTGTTGAAGGTTCTTATCGTTTCTTAGGCCGTGTATGGCGTATTGTTGATGCGTACAACGAAGAGGCTAAGAAAAATGTAACTGGTGATCTTACAAAAGACGAATTCGGATTGCGTCGTGAATTACACCGTGTTATCAAAAAGGTAACAGAAGACCTCGATAACAACTTCAACTTCAATACTGCTATTTCTGCTATCATGGAACTTGTAAATGCTATGTACGCTCATAAGGATAAAGCAGAAACAATCAATAGCGCATTAGCTAATGAATTGACACATTCCTTATTGCTTCTTTTAGCACCATTTGTTCCTCATATGACAGAAGAGTTGTGGCATGAATTGGGTGAAACTACATCCATCCATACTGAAAAATGGCCTGTATACGAAGAGGCAGCTCTCGTTGTAGATGAAGTAGAAGTAGTATTACAAGTAAATGGTAAAGTTCGTGATAAACTTACTGTTTCCGTAAATATTACAAAAGAAGAATTAGAAACATTGGCCAAAGAATCTAGCCGTGTTCAAGAATTTATAGAAGGTAAGAATATCGTAAAAGTTATTTACGTACCTAGTAAACTTGTAAATATCGTTGTTAAATAAGGATATTCTATTTGTTTAATATTGTAAGCCCCCAACTACATAGGTAGAAGGGGGCTTATTTTAAGTGAGGTAATTATGGCAAAACGTAGCGATTATATTTCCTGGAATGAATACTTCATGGGTGTTGCCATTTTGGCAGCACAACGTTCTAAGGATCCAAATACACAAGTTGGTGCATGTATTGTTAGTAATGATAATAAAATCTTGTCCATTGGTTATAATGGTATGCCTTTGAATTGCAGTGATGATGATTTCACATGGGAACGTGATACAGCTGATGATAATAAGTATTTCTATACCGTACATAGTGAACTGAATGCAATTTTGAATTATCGTGGCGGTTCTTTAGAGGGCTCTAAAATATATGTAACGCTTTTCCCATGTAATGAATGTGCGAAAGCCATCATTCAAAGTGGTATTAAAGCCGTTATCTATCGCGATGATCTCTATAAGGATACAAAAGAAGTAAAAGCATCCAAACGGATGTTGAAAACCGCAGGTGTAGACATTATTGAATACAAATCTACAGGCCGCACATTGAATATTACATTGTGATATAATAATTTTTTACCACTAATAAGAGCCCCTATATACGCTTGTATATAGGGGCTCTTTTATATGTAGCTTTCAATTATAAATTGCTATCTAATAGACAAGTTAGATAGGAAGTCCAGTTTTTATGGGAACGTTTCACTTGTTTATACTTGTAAACGGCCATCAATCATAATGTCTACTTCTTGACCGTCACGAGTGTAGCCTTTAATATTCATATGTTCATGACCAATCATAAAGTCTACATGTGTTAAGGAGTAGTTAAGGCCACGTTCTTTTAATTCTTCTTCAGATAAACCATCACTATCTTTGAGGCATGTAGGATAAGATGCACCAATCGCTAAATGGCAGGATGCATTTTCATCAAACAATGTTTCGTAGAAAATTTGGTTAGATTGGCTAATTGGGCTGAAGTGGTCCACCAAAGCAACTTCGCCGAGGTAGTGGGAGCCTTCATCGGTTTCTATTAACTCTTTTAATACTTCATAACCTTCTTTTGCAGTATAATCAACGATTTTACCTTCTTTGAAAGTAAAGGAGAAATCAGAAATAGTATTACCCTGGTAAATTAAAGGTTTTGTGCTGTATACAATACCATTAACACCATTATATTGGGGTGCGGAAAAAACTTCCTCTGTAGGAATATTGGCATTAAAAATAGTGCCATCCTTTGAAGATTCTTCACCACCTAGCCATATATGACCTTCTGGTAATTCTAATAAGAGGTCAGTACCATTTTCACAAGTATAACGCAATGCCTTTAAGTCTAATTTATTCAATGCTTCACAGCGGTGACGCAATTTTGCCATGTGATGACGATATGTGTCTTTCGCTTCTACACCTTCAATGCGGCAAAGTTTTAATAGGGTAGCCCATAGTTGTTCAATTTTCTGTTCATCTGTACCTTCATAGCCAAGTAAATCTGCCCATAGAACCGTTGGTACAGAAGCAACGCACCATGTAACAGAGGAGTTCATAATCGCTGTATGGTAGAAGGATAAAGCTTTATTTAAGTTACGAGATTGTAGTGAAATACGATTTGTTGGAATACCTTCTAACGCTTTTGGGTTCGCACTAATCAAAGATAAGAAAGCGGCCTTATCATCGATGTATTGCTTGTAGAATTCAGGAATCCAGTTAGCCGGTCTTTCTAATACAGATTCCTTAGCATGTAATAAACGTTGACGAGCGATTGGAGAACATCTCCAGTTGAGGACAACTTCTTTGGCACCTAATTCATATGCTTCTTCTGTGACAATAACTGCAAAGTCTTTGTTTTCTACATCTACAGAAATAACAAGAGTTTGATCTTTTTGTAAATTTACGCCATATTTTAACAAGGTATGTGCATATTTTTTTAATGTTTCTTGATTCATTGTATCTCCTTATATTCGACATCAATTATGAAACTCCTGCTGGTGTGACCAATAGAGTCAACAGTAGGAATTTATTCTTTCATAGGGAAATCTTTTAGTAGGAGGTGCACTATGAAAGTAAAATTGAAGCCATATATGACAATTATATTAATCCTATGTGTTTTAGTAGGAATTTATTTCCTATGGCCTATTATAACAGATGAAAGCGATTCTGTCTTAGTTGAAGGAGCAATAGATGGAAATTCTTCTATATCAACTGTTGAACAAATATCCAACAAACCTATAGCTTATATTACGGGCGCCGTAGTTTCACCTGGTTTATATGAGTTTGAAAGTAGTGCTACTGTAGGTGATGTAGTTCAGTTAGCAGGTGGGCTATTACCTTATGCTGATGTAGAATCAGTCAATATGGCAAAGTCGGTTAATGCGGGAGATCATATCCACATAGTATTTAACTTCCACGGTAATCCAGAGGTTTTATTGCGCGGTAACAAAATTAATATCAATACAGCTTCTGCAAAAGATCTTGATGCATTACCAGGCATAGGACCCGCTATGGCAAAAAGAATTGAAGAGTATCGTTCACAAAAAGGACCCTTTACATCCGTTGAAGGTATCAAGGGGGTGAAGGGCATCGGTGATGGCGTATTTAAGAAGATTAAAGATAAAATTACAATCTAAATTTAGGAATACAGAACGAGCGTTTGAGGAATCAATCTTCAATACTCAAGTATTAGTTAATACAAAGCCATTTATAACTTATAGCCAATGGGCACATACTATATTGGGATCTATAATAATTGGCACTATATTAGGATATGGTAAATATTATCCCGTACTTAGTCAAATGCATTATATTTTTGCGATTGCCTTAGCTATTATTGGTGTAACTGTTATTAAAATAATGCAATCTTATTGTAGGTGGCGTTTATATGCCAATTTATTAATATTAGTTTTTGCTGCAATGGGATTATCCTATTATCAAACAGACTTACGAATTATTAACTATAACAGCTATACATCTTTCTATTTACAGCAAGAAGGAGAATATTTTGGCACTGTCGTATCATATCCTGAATTAGTAACTATCGATAAACAGGAATATTACAAATATAATGTAGAGTTACATGGATTACATCCCTATAAAGATACTGCTAAAAACGACTATATTAAGGCACAGGGTCGATTACAGATTTACTCAAAGGTATCTACTACAAAGTATTTAATACGGCTAGGGGATCAAGCAATAATTGAAGGTACACCAAAAAGTTTATTTCTCATCGAAGAGGAAGGACGCATTAATCTTAGAGGTAGATATATGAGCTCTAATACAAGAGGTCGAATCTATGATGGTGTATATCGATCTGCTACTAATAAAGATTTACAAGCATTCCACTTTCAAGAAATATTTTCTGAAAAACTATATGGAAAAAGTTTATATTTATGTGGTCAAATACGAGAATCTATAGAAAAGAATATTGCTAGTAATCTAGATGGTCCACAAAAGGTATTAGCACAAGCCTTATGCTTGGGTGGTCATTATAGTGAACTAGGGGAAGAGCGAATGAAAGATTTTGCTTATACGGGTCTCATCCACATTTTATCTATCTCTGGCTCACATATTGCACTGCTATTAGCCTTAATTTACGGTTTAGGAAGACTCGTTAAATTACGGAAGCGCACATGCTTAATTTTAGGTATATTAGTAGCTTGTATATATTGCTGTATCGTTGGTGGAGATGCACCAGTTATACGTGCAACGATGATGAGTATACTCATGTGCATGGCTTATGTAAAAGGACGATTATATCAAGCTAAACAGGCTTTATGTATATGCGCTATTCTATGTCTTGTATATGATCCTTTTTCTTTGTTTGATGTAAGCTTTCAACTATCCTTTGGTGCAACCTATGGTTTACTTATATGGGGGAAGGTACTATATGAACGGATACAATGGCTACCAAAATGGATAAAAACACCTCTTGTATTATGTGTATCCGCACAATTACTCATATTGCCATTACAACTCTATTACTTTCACTATATTAGTATTGCTAGCTTACTCGCAGCTTGTGTTGTAGCACCTATATTAGATATATCCATCATTTTAATCTTTATAAGCACTGTTATTAGCTATGTAATGTCTATATCTTTTCCATGGTCTTTGATAGATGTACTATTACGCATATCGTTATATTTAAATCATGTCTTAGGGAGTAGTGGTAGTTTACTTTGGCTTGGTATGATGCATCTTTATTGTGTTTATGTATATTATACTTTACTAGGTCTGTTTACGTACTTTTTGACACATAAGAAGAAGTATACTGTATATGTAGTAATGTCCTTATTATGCATGGTTGCAGCCTATGGTGTTTCATACTATGTGACTCATCATCACAAGAATACGTTAATCCATTATATTCCTATGAAACAGTGTAATGTGCTGCTGTGTATAGCACCAAACCATGAACAGGCATATTTGTTAATCGATGCACCAGATTATATTAAAACAATGCCTAATGAAAGTCTAATTAATCAAACTATTAGGGCATATGGTATGAATCCTAGAATGGTAAAAGTTAAGTACTTTCACAGTAACGGTTCGGCAAGGGTAATATATAAAAATGGTATGAACCAAATAGTCGTATATAATGGACAAAGTAGAGAAAAAAATCTAAAATTAAATGATAAGGCTAATGTTTTATTTATAACGAGTCGATTTAGTGTAATGCATGAAATTGATCGTATTTCACCGCGTAGTACTGTTTTGTTTAGTAGTCCTCATGGTGCTTTACGCGATGTGGATCCATCATCAGAACATATGTATATAATGGGATACAGCTTTATTAAAGATATCTATCTGTGAAAGGAGGGAACATGGCACATATTCAACTCATCTATGGCGACGAACCACAATTAATTGAAGAAGAAAAACGTAAATTTTTAAGTGCCTATCCAGACCTTCCAGTGACTGTATTAGATGATGAGGTGGGCCCACAAAAAATAAGTGAAAAACTATGTGAAGATTCACTTTTTGGCGATCAAAAGGTCTTCTGTTTAGTTAATTTGCCTATCATTCGTAAAAGTGGCAAAAATAGTGATGCTTGGATTCCATTGTATGAACTCCTCTTGGAATATAATGGAGATAATCCTATCGTTTTGATTTATCATGATATGATTGATAAACGTATTAAGCAGAATAAAGAGATTTTAGAAAAAATACCAAATCATCAATGTAAGCGTCTTGAAGGGGCAGACCTCGTGATGTGGATACGTCAGTACTGTACGTCTAACGGCTTTAAAATGACGCCTGATGCACAGGAATATGTGGCTCATCTCATTGATTTGTGGCAAGAGGTACCTGTTTCTTTTATGAGAACTGAGTTTGACCGATATTTTTTACAGATTACTGGGGAAAAGGTTATTACCAAAGAATTTCTCGAAGAAAACGGTAGTGACTATGGAGCCAAAAACATTTTTACTTTTAAAGAGGCTCTATTAAAAAGAGATATCGATACATTACTTGAACTATTTCCATTTATGTTCGGCTATAAAGAATTAGACCGTGCTATGAGCTATATTGAGGGGCAATTACGTTTACAGTTGCTAGTTAGCGAATGTCGCCAAGTGGGTATGTCTGTTCAAGCCATACAAAACTTATGTAAGGATCATGATTCGTCATTTAAACCATATCCGATTAAGCTAGCTTACGAGGCGAGTCCGAGAATTTCAATTAAGGCTCTACGAGCTTTATTAAAAGGGCTTTATGAGATTATATTAGATAGCCGTAGCAGCAAGGGCGATATTTGGCGATTTAGAGATTTATGTATTACCTACTGTGGGTATAAGGGATAAAAATGAAAGTACGTTATCGTGTTGTACCAAAACAGAATAAGAAATCATCCTTCTATGTGAACTGTCATAGCCAACATGTGACGATTCAAGCAGCAGACTCTGCATTTTCCACATTGCTTAGTCTACGTGAAAGGTTGTCTGCATGGTATAAGGAAAAAAATATCTCTTTTGATGATATTCCAACAAATACAGATACAGCTTGTTGCTTTGCTTGGAAAGTAGATACTGAAACGGGTGAAGGGTTAGATACCTATTATTATGGCGGTGGCTGTGGTGCTGGTGAATGGATTGAAGCGGCTGAAGCACAACGTGAAGCTGAAGAGGCTAAAAATCAAGAACCTAGAGGCAAGTCTTTTGCGGGTTATGACCAACAACATGAATATGATGATGTAGACGAAGATGATTTTGCCCCATTTGTAGAAGCTATTGAATTAGGCTATTTCAACAATAGTCCAGTTGTTGTGTCTCGTTCTAATCATACGGCTGCCGAATCTAGCAGTAGTGATACTATCGCATCTGTGAGCAGTACACCTAAAGCAAGCAAAGGCTTTGGACCTAAAAAAACTACAAAATCTACGGCTAAAGGAAGTGAAGGGGATGGTAAATATCCTCGTCGTGTACCAAAGGATGCACCTACTGATGAAGGCATGATTTTAGGACCTAAAATTGAAGGGGTCACATCTAAAATCATGGGCACCTTGGATACACCTAGTGTAATTTTTGAAGGTGTCTTTGTAGGGTTAGATAAACGGGATACTAAGACGGGTAAATGTATCGTTAACGGCAGCATTGTAGATGATACAAATAGCA
>CAJZEE010000046.1 GCA_915066865.1 uncultured Veillonella sp. | reverse complement strand
ACTGACGATCTTCGCCGTGACAGGGCGACATGTTAACCGCTACACCACGGGGCCGCGTATCAACTCGCGTTGACTACTTGTACATAATATCATGGATTTAAAAGCAATGCAACTATTTTTTCAAGAAATATTATTACAAATCTATTAAAATAATTGATTATATTTGATAATCGTTATTTTATAGCTTTTATAAAGATATCTCTATATTATATTACAAGAATCCACCCTTTATCGTCATAATTCGTCAGTTTTCGCAATAGTACAATTTTCTCTATAAGCTATAATAGGTATACCCTTTACTAGAAATCATCCTATTCTTTACTCAATATGCTACAATATGTATATATTCAATATGAAAATACCTCTATAGAAACATGAAAGGATTCGCTATGAATAAGTTCAATTCAAAAGGTGTTATTATCGCTCTTATCATAGCTATTGTAGGAGCGATGTCCGCAGCATGGTACTTCTTATGGTATGTACCACATACACCAGCCTACACATTAAAAATCATTCACCAAGCAGTACAAGATAAAGATGCAGACGAAGCATTGCGCCACGTAGATATAAAATCCATTGTAAAAAACATTGTAGAACGAGAAGGCAATAAATATGTCGATACATCTACCCCACTTGGTAAAGCTACAATAGCAGCTACCAAAACATTTGGACCGGCTCTTATCGAAGACGTAATACGGACATATATCGAAGATCCTGACAGCTTTAAATCTGAATCGCCTACCAATAATACCACTACAGCAAATGATGATAATAAGTCTATGGTAGATCGTCTTGTAGAAGGTCGCCTATTTAAGGAACATGATGTAGAGGTTAAAAACCTAAAGTCAGAAGATAATGGTGATACGGCTACTGTGACTGTAACGATACAAAATAATAAAAAGAATATGACAAAAGATATAAAAGTTTTGATGCGTCATTTAGGAGATGGAACATGGGTAATTTACGATATTCCTAATATTGAAGACCTATATACTATCACTAGAAAATAAATATCTTTGTCTTTTCTAACATTTTAAATTTCAGATCTTAGAAAACGTAAAAAAGATCTATGTCGTTTTTCTAGACGAGCCATTTACATTGTAAAACCAACAAAGGACAGTATCTACCGAAAGGTATATACTGTCCTTTTATTATCCTATAATCTTAACAATCGTAAGTTCTCATGTAAGACGAAATTATACATAGCTTAATTAGCAAATATAACTAAATCCTTTAAAAATGGGATTTTATCTATCAAAATCTACAATAGCCAAGGTTACAGTCACTTGTGAGATAAGGCGTTGTGCATCATCTATCATATCAAAGCGCCACACATGGGATGTCTTGCCTTTTACTAGTAAAGTTCCTAACGCTGTTAAGGATCCTTCACACTTTACAGGGCGTAGATGGTTAGCAGTTACAGATTGTCCTACACCAAATTTATGAGAACCTACCAGTTCATTACTCATCATACCTGCAATAATTTCTGCAAAAGCTAATGTAGCACCACCGTTTAAATAGCCTTGTGGTTGTTTGTGAAACTCAGTTAAATTCATTTTTGCAATACATGTAGTATCGCTCGTCATACGAGGAGCATCAATTTGTAAGGATTCAATTAAATTCATAGTGTTCGTTTCTCCACACAATACGCCTCTAGTCTATCATCAAAGACTGTTACACCTAGTCCATCTCCATCGGGAACATGCATAACACCATCTTTAAATGTTAAATCTGGGAAAATAAGATCTTGTCCAAAATATCTATTTGAGTCAGATAAATCCCCTGCCATATAGGAATCTCCTAATGCGGATAGCTGAACATGAAGCATTTTAGAAACCCCTGACTCTACCATGCTACCAATCCAATATGGAATATGACGTTCTCTACATAGATTAATAGCCGCTTTTGTTGGGATAAGACCACCCATTCGCCCTACTTTTACATTCAACACATCGATTAAGTCATATTCAATAGCATAGGACAGATCATCATATCCTAAAATGGACTCATCTAAACAAATTGGCGTATAGATTTTCCAATCGTCATCATTAAGACATTCCCACTTCCAATCTCTATAAGATTGAAGGTTTGCCATCGCAAAGGGCTCTTCAATACAAGCTAGACCTAAATCATCATACTGACGCACCTTATCGATTTCTTGATACGAATAGCTTCGATTTGCATCAGCCGCTAAAACTAAATCCGGATAATGTTTGCGAACTAAAGCTACTCGTTCATAACCATCTACAGGATTTACCTTTAATTTAATCCGCTTACAACCACTTGTAACATGGCACTCTACAATATCGAGTAATTTGTCTATTGGTACATCACCGACAACGACACCACTTTCAATAGTATCTTGTAAAGCTTGTCCCATAATATAAGAAACAGAGTTTACACCTATTCGTTCGCAATGAAGATGAATGAGTGCATTTTCTAGAGCCGCAATGGCCATAGGCATATTATCTCGATTGAGCCAAAACTGTAATTGTCGTACATAGGTCATGAGCGGCTTAGGCCGCATCAAGCGCAGATTAAAGATATAATCATCTACTAAGGTTTTCCAACAGGTTTCTACTGTCTCAAATGTATAGAATGGCTCTGTGAAAGCTACGCATTCCCCATACCCTACATAACCTTGTTGATCCTCGATACGGATTACGATGGTTTCCCGCTCTTTTACCTCCCCCTTGGCGGTCTTGAAGTTAAAGTTCAGCGGCAATTTAAGGCGATATGTAGTTATACTTTTAAAGTTTAAAATATCATTCATAAGCGCCTCAGTTTTCTAATTTCAATTCATTGCGCAATATTTTGCCAGTTCCATTTCGAGGCAATGCGGTTAATGCTTTTACATATTTTGGAACCTTATATTTCGCTAAAGAGTTCGACATAAAAGCTAGAATATCCTCTGGTAGCAGACTTTTACCATCATGAAAGGCCACAAAGAGGGCTGGCACTTGTCCCCATTTAGCATCAGGTACAGGCACAACGGCACATTCCTTCACCGATGGCAACGTATAGACCAAATCCTCTAGCTCCTTAGGATAAACATTTTCACCCCCAGAAATGATGAGATCCTTACGACGATTCAAAATATAAATGAAACCGTCCTCATCGATGTAACCAATATCATCTGTATTAAAGTCTCCATCGATAGATTCCTTGTTGATATACCCAGACATAACCATCGGGCCCGTCAAATGAATTTCGCCTACCCCATCCGCATCAGGGTTATCGATGCGAACCTGCATGCCAGGCAATGGCTTACCTACAGATTCTCGTTTATGAGGATACTCCAATATCGAGAAGGTCACGCTTTGACTAAAGGTTTCCGTCATACCGTAGGTCTTATAGATAGGCAAAGATTTCTTTTCACAAGCTTCGATGAGAGCCATGGGAATGAATTCTCCACCGAGCAATATAACACGTAATGCATGGTGCGTAATATGTGGCTCTAATTGAGTCAAAATAGTGGGCACTAAGGACATCATATTGATTTGCTCAGATTCTATGAGTTTTAGAACTTGAGCTTCATCATATTTAGGTAAAATAGTGACAGCCGTCCCGTTGTAAAGAGACCTCATCAAGATAGATAAACCACTTACATGAAACAGAGGCAGTACCATTAGCCAATTATCCTGCTCCGTTTTTCCTAGTACCTCTTGAGAAGCTTGTACATGAGCTTTAATTTGCCCCCATCGAAGCGGTACAGACTTAAATTGCCCCGTAGTAGCGCTCGTATTCATGATAGCAGCTATGTCTGTGTCCACAAAGACCCAATCAAAGGAGTCCTCGACCGCTAAATCCGATAGAATTCTTTCTAGAGTTTCAAACTCAATTGTAACAATTGGATTAGAAGCCGCCTTCGAATCAACGAAATGAGATAATTGATTTTCAATAGAATCTGATGCTATAGGTTCAACTAAATTTAATACTTGAGTTTCGATAGTATCGGGCAATTGATTACGTCGTTCTTTACTATGTAGTACGGTGGTAACACCTAATTGATCCAATTGGTTTTCTATTTCCTTTGGCTTAAGATGTACATTGAGTAGAAGTACCTCTTTATGAACTAGCATAGCAGCCAACACATACATTGCCATGGTCACAGAGTTATCAGATAAGATAGCCACACGAGGTGCATCTAAAGGCACTAAATTACGAGCTACATGGAGTACACCACGATATATATCGTTATAGGTATATTCATTTATACATTTACGATTAGGGTAGTGCTGTGCACCATAACGTAACCACTCCATCATCTCACCTCGTATCTAAACCTAATCACTAATAAGTAATCACTAATTACCAATAAATAGTAAATAATAAGTAAAAACTAAAAAAATAATAATTGAAATATGATAAATAAAGAAATATTACAAGAAAGGCGCCTCCTATAGAGGCGCACTTGTCGTTTTAACCGTTAATATAGTCCGTCATATAGGACTATATCGACTCCCAATTAAGGGAATTTAGGGAATTGTTTGAAGTTAGGTTTCCGTTTTTCTTTGAACGCGTCACGACCTTCTTTCGCTTCATCAATTGTATAGTACATCAATGTAGCGTCCCCTGCGAATTGTTGTAAACCTGCAAGGCCATCTGTGTCGGCATTGAAAGCGCCTTTCAACATGCGCAAAGCCATTGGAGATAATTCAAGGATTTCGCTACACCATTGAACTGTTTCTTCTTCCAATTTGTCAAATGGTACCACAGTATTAACCATGCCCATTTCATACGCTTGAGCTGCTGTGTATTGACGGCACAAGAACCATACTTCGCGTGCGCGTTTGTGACCAATCATGCGAGCCAAATAACCTGCACCGTAACCAGCGTCGAAGGAACCTACACGAGGACCAGTTTGACCGAATTTAGCATTTTCAGAAGCGATTGTAAGGTCACATACGATGTGTAACACATGACCGCCACCGATAGCATAACCATTAACCATTGCAATAACAGGTTTAGGGATGACGCGAATTAAGCGTTGTAAATCGAGAACGTTCAAGCGAGGCACATTGTCTTCACCTACATAACCACCGTGACCACGTACGCTTTGGTCACCGCCGGAGCAGAATGCCTCTTTATCTTCGCCCTTACCGTGGTTAGCACCAGTCAATACGATTACGCCTACTTCGTTATCTTCACGAGCTACTGTGAAAGCATCAATTAGCTCCATTACCGTTTTAGGACGGAATGCGTTGCGCACTTCTGGCCGGTTAATAGTAATCTTTGCAATGCCATTATATGTTTCGTAAATTACATCTTCATAATTACGATCCAATACTTTCCAATCAAATTTGCTCATGGACTTACCCTTTCTTCTGTAAAAAATCCAATACCGCTTGTTCAAAAATCTGCGGTTTTTCTATATGTACATTATGCCCCGCCCCGTCGACGATGACATGATTAAAACTTGGCAACTTGCCAAATACGTCTCTTCCTATTGTAGTATATTTTGTATCTAATGCGCCACTCACATATAAACCTTTAACAGAGAATTTTTTTAATTTATCCCCTACATAAGGCATTACGCCCTGCCCTGACCCACGCAACGTACAAGCTAATGCATATGGGCTATTATTGGAACGACGTAGATAGATTAATTCTTCTACCCCCTCTGAAAGCTGTTTTTGACTCTCAAAAATAGGTGCTTCCGCCCATCGTGCAGCAAACCAAGCACCATCATGCTCTTCGATATGAACTGCTAAGTCTTCATCCGCCTTGCGGCGTGCTGCTCGCTCAGCGTCAGAAGCGATGCCTACCGAGCCACTTTCAAGAATAAGACCTTTGATTTCACGTTCATACTCCAACGCATAGGAAAGTGCAATACGAGCCCCCATAGAATAGCCCATGAGGTAATAGCTTTCACCAACCATGTAATAGATAACGGTGTGTAAGTCCTCTATCATTTGAGGAATGGTGTAAGCCTGATTCTCATCAGGAATATCTGAATCGCCATGTCCAATCAAATCAATACGAACCACGCGATACCCCGGCAGATTAATAGCATCCCAAGTATAGCTCGATTCAGAGAAGCCGTGGAAACATACAATAGGTTCCCCTTCACCTACCACAGTCAAACCGTAGCGGTAGTCGCCCAAGTCAAAATACATACGCTGAGCTGGATTACACAAAGCATTATCTACAATACTGCAAAAATACTGACTCATAGTAATGCCTCCATATCAACTGAAACTTTTGTATATTTCCTATGTAACTGACGACTATATTCCCGGTCTGTTGGTATTTCAATAATATGAACGCCAGATTCCTCGCTAACTTTAGCTAATACAGGGACCAATTCATCAGGACTAGAGATTTTAGTGTACCCACAGCCATAGAGTTTAGCAACCCCACTATAATCTAAACCTTGTGACGTAGAGAACAAATAATCAAAATATTTCGTTCCCTTTTGCGGTAAATATTCAAAAATACCGCCTCCATCGTTATTATGCAAAATAATCGTCAAATTGAGATTGTGCGTTTTAGCAACCGCTAAACCGTTTAGATCATGGAATAAAGACAAATCACCCGTTACGAGATATGTAGGCTGATGATTCGTTGCAAGTCCAAGCGCAGTGGAAACTGTACCATCGATACCATTAACACCACGATTACCGTAAAGAACGGCATCGGACTCCCCAGAAAGCCAAAAGTAATCAAAGTCGCGAACGGTCATGCTATTCGCCACAAGTACTTGGCTATTGTCAGGAATATGCTGTTGCAACTCGCGTATCGTGCGTCCTTCAAAGCAACTTGGTTCTTCTATAGCTGTACTTAGTTGAGCTTTACCAGCTACTTCTAAACGTTGCCATCTATTAAGATATGCATTAGATTCGTTCTTTACAGCGAACAAATGCGTAAACATATCGATGCTTGCTTGCATGTGTATGGTGGTTTTCCCCATAGGGTTCATGGAGTCCATCGTGGGATTTACCTCAATATACTCCACATTATCCCAACTTGCCACCATTTGCTGTACCCGTTTCGATACAACGATTTGTCCAAACTGAATTACGCAATCTGGCTTTAGTACAGGCCATAGGTCTTTATCCGCTAAAAACGCATCATACGTAGAAATGACAACATCAGAGAAATGTTTTTTCTGAATCATATCTGTATCATTGTTACGATTGCTAGCAACTTCATGATTGTCATCAATAGTACCAGTCTTATGACAACGTCTTACATTGGACAATGGATCCGCCAAGATAGGAGCTTGTAAATTCTCCGCAAAGGAATGAATAGACTCAACATCATCTACATCGATTTGTGGACCAGCTAAAATTAGGACTTTCTTATATTGTGCAAGCAATGGATTAGAATTAATAGTACTATTAGTACTATTATTGCTATTAGTGTTATTATCAGTAGTATTTTTAGTATAGCTTACATTTCTTATATTACTTGCTTTACTTACGTTACTTGGATTACTTGTATTATTACTTCTATTCTGGCAACTGAACACATCACCGTAATTAGGCTTAAATACTTTGTAAGGGCTACGTCCCGCTTCAAAGTGCTTACGATCTAGTTCAGGCACTAATGGCTCAAAGAGGGGTACATTGATATGAACTGGTCCCTTTTTGATGTCCATAGCTTTCATATACGCCTTGCGAGCTACTTGGCGTGGATATGTGTAGTAATGGTCCTCTTGCGGCACCGCTAATTCTTCATAATAGTTTACAGCTGTACCAAAAATCTTTTGTTGATCTACTGTTTGTGGAGCCCCTACATGTAACAAAGTATGAGGTCGATCAGCAGATAATACGATAAGAGGTACCCCACTATATTGAGCCTCTAACAAAGCGGGCAAATAATGAGCCACTGCCGAACCAGATGTACAAACTAGTACAGTTGGTTCTTTATGAGCCTTTGCAATGCCAAGCGCCATAAAGCTAGCAGATCGCTCATCTATATTCATATATGTTTCAAATCCTTCATACTCTGTGAAAAGCATAGCCATCGTAGTAGAACGCGATCCAGGGCTAAAAACTGTATGACGGACGCCGAGTTGGTAAAACTCATCTACCAAGGCAGCAATATATTCGTTCATTATATTCCCTTTCAACAACTTCTAAGGGTTTGGAAATGTATTATAACGCATCCAAAATGGTGCGCATTTTATTATTAGTTTCTGCATATTCTTCATCCGCATCAGAATCGGCGACAACGCCGCATCCAGCATAGGCATAAAGAACATTATTCATGATGAGTGCAGATCGAATAGCCACGACGACGATGCCGTCCCCCATGTCCTTCATAAAACCAAAAGGTGCTGCATACATACCACGCTCATGAGCTTCGTACTTTTGTAGCAATACCAACGCCTTTTCTCGCGGTTCACCGCCGAGAGCTGGTGTAGGATGTAGCAACTTTGCCCATTCCACGAGGGATTTTGTGCTATCCTTTGCAGTAATAATGGTGCGCAAGTGATAGAGATGAGCTAGCTCCATGATGCCCGTTTCACCTATGGCAACATCAGGTGTTATAGACTCCATTGTTTTCACGATACGATCGCGCACGATATTATGTTCAAAGAGATTTTTCTTATCTGTTAACAGTTGTTCCTTAGTCCACGCATTTGGTCCATGTTTAGGCGCTGTCCCCGCCAAAGCATAACTGAGAATTTCACTACCTCGATGGCGAACTAGAATCTCTGGCGATGCGCCCACAAAGGTACGTCCATCCTTTTCGTAACCAAAGATAAAGCAATTTGGATTACTATCTACCAAATTTGCCAAAATACTCGCCACATTGTATGGTGTTTCGCTAGTAAACTGTACCTCTCGAGAAGAAACGACCTTTGTCATTTCACCACTGCTAATGCCGTCAGCGATAGCATTCATCAAACTATCCCAAGCAGCCTTATCATCACTAGTTTCCTTGTAGTTATGGCGAACTCGAGGCACCTCGAAATCTGTAATAGGGACGCTTTCACCAGCGTGCAGGTAGAAAGATTTCCCATTTTCTACGATGTAGTAATGGGTGAAAGCAATCATTTCATGGCCCATGCCAGCCCATTTGGAGTCCTTGGAGTTCTCAAAAAAAGTATCCCCATAAAACACGTAAGCGTAATTATGGCGGTCCTCATCATCTTTGACCGTCGCCAAACGTTTAGCGCCTACAACGATGCGGTCACTTTGATGATCCACCCAGAATACGCGTTCTTCGTTGGGGAAATTCAGCCAAAAGGCTACCGGACTATTCAGTTCTAACGGTTCTTTATTATATATCATAGTTGTATATCGCTATTAAAAAATAAAATAGACTATAGTAAAAACACCTAACGTGTAGAAGATTTACTTCTACACGTCAGGCGTCATCAATAAGTTTCCAAATTTTTGAGATGAGCCTAACGCCATCACACGTCGATGGGCCCTCTTTATATCTAATTTATTATATCACAGGTAACCATTAAAAGGTAGAAAATAAAAACCTCTACACCGCATGCGTTATGCATAAATATAGAGGTTTTCATTATATTTAAAATGTTGTTACTTTATTTGAAAGCCTTAGCCCCAATATCTGTACGATATTGCATGCCTTCAAAGTCGATATGCTCTATACGTCCATAGGCTCTATCAAGTGCAGTTCTAAGGTCTTTGCCAAGACCGACAACACCGAGCACACGACCGCCATTAGTGACATAGTTTTCACCTACAAGCTTTGTACCAGAGTGGAATACGATGGTTGTGTCATATTGTTTAATATCTCCACTGATGACATCGCCCTTTGATGAAGTTTCAGGATAACCCTTAGAAGCAAGGATAACGCAGGCCGCCGAGGAGTCTTTCCATTTCACCATATCAGCTGTTAATGTGCCCGTAGCACAGGCCATCATGATTTGACCTAAATCACTATCTAGTAGAGGCAATACAACTTGCGTTTCAGGGTCTCCAAATCGTGCATTGAACTCTACCACCTTAGGACCTTCGTCAGTAATCATAAGCCCCGCGTAGAGGCAGCCCACATACGGCATACCTTCCTTTTCCATAGCCGCTACCATAGGCTCCAAGATAGTTTTCATCGCTTCGTCCCGCAATGCATCCGTAAGAACTGGTGCCGGTGCATAAGTCCCCATGCCACCAGTATTAGGCCCTTTATCCCCATCAAAGATGCGTTTATGATCTTGAGAGGCAATCATGGGAACAACGGTCTTGCCATCTACAAAGGCTAATAAACTAGCCTCTTCACCGTCCATAAACTCTTCGATAACAACGGTGCTGCCTGCATCACCGAATCGATTACCGCTGAGCATATCGTCCACAGCTGCATTCGCTTCGTCTACGGTCATGGCTACTCCAACCCCCTTGCCTGCCGCCAAGCCGTCAGCTTTAACAACGATAGGTGCTCCTGTTTGAGCGATAAAAGTTTTTGCTTCATCTATCTTATGGAATACACCATACGCAGCAGTTGGAATGTTGTATTTTTTCATGAGATTCTTGGCAAATACCTTTGAGCCCTCTAGTTGAGCGGCGGCTTTGGATGGACCAAAAACAGGAATACTCACCTTATTGAGTACATCTGCTAAACCTACTACCAAAGGAGCCTCAGGGCCAACAACAACTAAATCAACTTGATTCTCTTTCAAAAAGCTAATCAAATGATCGCTTTGTTGCCAATCGATGCCAACTAGCTCTGCACAATCTGACATGGCCGCGCTGCCAGGAATGGCGTATACCTTTGTTACGCTAGGGCTGATGGACAATCGCCACGCCAATGCATGTTCGCGGCCGCCGTTACCGATTACACATACTTTCATAAGTCCTCCATCGGCGCCTAAACGCCATCAAGTTCATAATAATATAAACACATAACGAAACCATGCCAAGCATCAATACTTCTTGACCGTACATTAGATATTTTACCCTGATAGTGTTTTACAATCCGCTAAAAGTTCTTAACCAATTAATGTTTAAAGTGACGAATATTTGTAAATACCATAGCAATGCCCGCTTCGTCAGCCGCTTTGATGGATTCTTCATCGCGAATAGAGCCACCTGGTTGAATAATAGCTGCAATGCCATGTTTTGCCGCTGTTTCTACGGTATCGCCAAAGGGGAAGAATGCATCGGATGCCAAAACAGCACCTTTTGCGGCTTCCCCGGCTTGTTCAAGGGCAATTTTTGCAGAGCCTACGCGATTCATCTGACCGGCCCCAACGCCAAGGGTACGCTTTTCATTAGAAATCAAAATAGCATTGGACTTTACATGTTTTACAAGTTTCCATGCAAATTCAAGGGCTTTCCATTGTTCCTCTGTCGGTTGTACCTTCGTAACAACTTTATAGTTAGCACGATCTTCTACTAGATCGTCTTCTGTTTGCACTAATAAACCACCAGACACCTTTTTCACAGTCACTTGGCCAGATTCCGGCTTAGATAGCTCGATGAGGCGAATATTTTTCTTTACTTCAAGGATATCTAATGCTTCTTTTTTGAAAGCTGGCGCCATAATAACTTCTAAGAAAATTTTGCTCATTTCCTCCGCTGTACATGCATCTACTTCACGATTTAAGGCTACGATTCCACCAAAGGCAGATACGGAATCTGCTTCGTACGCATTTACATAGGCATCATGTAATGTAGCTGCTGTAGCCGCGCCACAAGGGTTTGTATGTTTAATGATACATGCCGCGGGGTCTGTAAATTCCCACACCATGTTCCATGCCGCTTCCATGTCTACGATGTTGTTATAGGAAAGCTCTTTGCCATGTAGTTGTTTCAAAGCCCCCATGCCATGAGCTGTACCAATTTCTTTGTAGAACGCTGCTTGTTGATGCGGATTTTCGCCATATCTAAGATTTGTTACCTTTTCATAAGCGCTCAGATATTCAGGAGGTGTAGGACCTTCATTCAAGATTCCACTCATATAATTAGCGATGGCCACATCGTAAGCCGCTGTATGAGCAAAGGCTTCTTTGGCAAGACCAAAACGATATTCCTTAGTCAATTCTCCTTGGTCTTTAAGCATCTTCAAAATTTCATCGTAATGATTTGGATTTACTACGATGCCTACGTACGCATGATTTTTTGCTGCAGAACGAACCATCGTAGGACCACCAATATCGATATTTTCAATGGCCTCTTCTAGGGATACATTAGGTTTTGCAATGGTTTCACGGAACGGGTAAAGATTGACCACAACAAGGTCGATTGGTTCAATACCGTGTTCTGCCATAGCTTGTTTATGCTCCGCATTATCACGGATAGCCAAAATACCACCATGCACCTTAGGATGTAATGTCTTTACGCGGCCATCCATCATTTCAGGAAAATCAGTCAAAGACTCTACCGATTTTGCCGGAATACCTGCTTCGGTTATGGCTTTAAGGGTCCCACCTGTGGAATAAATGGTTACCCCTAAATCAACTAAACCTTTCGCAAAGTCTACAATACCCGTTTTATCAGAAACACTAAGCAGTGCATTTTTAATCATGTAACCTCTCCATTTGCTTACGCATATCAATCTTCAATATAAACCGTACGACCTTTTATAGTGAGCTTATCCTCACAAAATAGTCGCAATGCCTCTTTATACGTTTTATGTTCGATAGGTAATAATCTATCACTTAAAGTATCCTCTGTATCATCGGGTAATACAGGCACCGTATTCTGCATAATAATAGGTCCTGTATCCATTCCTGCATCAACAAAGTGTACCGTACAACCAGTAATTTTCACGCCCGCCTCAATTGCTTGTTGATGACCATGAAGGCCCGGAAACGATGGCAACAGAGCAGGATGGATATTTAAAATCTTATACTCATAGCGTTCAATGAGCTTAGCCCCAACTATTCGCATATAGCCAGCTAATACAATACCATCTACCTTATAGGGCTCTAAGGCATCTAATTGAGCTTGTTCAAAGCTAGCTTTTGAATCATAATCGTTACGTTCGATCACAATGAGAGGAATATTCCAAGATTTGGAGCGGTCCACAATACCGGCTGTACCATGATCTGTAATGATTATAACAAACTCGCCGTTAATATAACCTTCTTGCATGGCTTTATGCAATGCTTCTCCATTGGATCCACGACCACTGGCAAAGAGGGCTAATCGCTTTTTAGAATTACACATCAAATTCAGCCCCTTTAAGGACAACAGGACCATCACCGCTTACGATGCGGCCAATTTCATATACTGCTTCATCACGGTTATCGAGGTTTTCTTTAACCTTTTCAACATCCTTTTCATCAACGATGAGTATCATACCAATGCCCATGTTGAAAGTACGGTACATTTCATGCCAATCTACATTGCCCCATTCTTGTAGTTTTTCGAATACAGGAAGGCGAGGCCATGTATCACAATCGATCTCTGCCGTTACTCCCGTAGGTAAGACGCGGGGAATATTTTCATAGAAGCCCCCGCCCGTAATATGAACCATACCTTTAATTAAATCTTCTTTAATCAAAGGCAACACGGCCTTAGGGTATAAGCGCGTTGGTGTTAATAATTCTTCTCCCAGTGTTTTGCCAAATTCAGGAATATCTTGATCAATAGAAAAACCTTTGTGATCAAATACGATTTTACGAACTAAGGAGAAACCGTTAGAGTGAACCCCAGAAGATGGCAAGCCCAAAATCACATCACCAGCTTTAATACTTTCACCAGTAATCAATTTAGGACGATCTACGATACCAACGGCAAAACCAGCTACATCATAATCCTCATCATCGTAGAAACCTGCCATCTCAGCAGTTTCACCGCCTAGTAAAGCGCAGCCTGATTCTTCGCACGCCTCAGCTACACCACGTACGATATCCGCCACTTTTACAGGCTCTAGTTTGCCAACCGCAATATAATCAAGGAAGAATAAAGGTGTAGCACCTTGTACGAGGATATCATTAACACTCATAGCTACACAGTCTTGACCGATAGTATCATGTTTATCCATCATAATAGCGAGACGTAATTTGGTGCCCACCCCATCTGTACCAGATACGAGCATAGGATCAGACATAGCATGACCAGCTAAGGAATAGAGTCCCCCAAAACCACCTAAATCACCAACAACACCCGGTGTATACGTGCGTTTAACAGATTCTTTCATCAGTTCTACGGCGCGATTACCTGCATCGATATCAACACCTGCATCACGATAGGTTAAACTAGTTTTATTCGAGCACATATTTGACCCCTTCCTCTTGGTCCGCAGGAACCGCTACACTATAATCACCATTGAAACATGCAAAACATAAATCATCTGGCTTTACATCAGATACAGCACGACATAGGCCTTCACGAGACAAGTAATGTAATTTATCAGCCTTGATAAAATCTCTAATTTCATCCACTGTATGAGTAGCTGCTATAAGTTCTTTACGCACCGATGTATCAATGCCATAGTGACAGGAATACTCAATAGTTGGAGAACTAATACACATATAAATCTCTTTAGCACCAGCCTCTTTTAGCATTTTTACAATGATACCACTCGTAGTACCGCGCACAATAGAATCATCAATAAGGACGATACGCTTACCTCCAACAATATGTGGCAATGCATTTAGCTTCATACGAACAGCTAATTCTCGTTCCTCTTGATTTGGTTTAATAAAGGTACGACCGCTATAACGGTTCTTAACTAAACCTTCTGCAAAAGGGATACCCGATGCACGAGCATAACCTAATGCAGCTGTTGTACCGGAATCCGGAATGGACATTACGATGTCCGCATTATACTTAGTTTCGTTATATAGTTCGCGGCCCATATTTAGCCGAGATTGATATACGGATTGACCATCGATATGACTATCGCCACGTGCAAAATAGATGTATTCAAAGACGCAAAGTTTTTTATCGATTTTTTCTGGTTCCGCATAGATAGTACTACGCACACCAGAGTCATCGATGATAACCATTTCACCAGGATCTATATGACGAATAAACTCTGCCTTAATCGCATCAAAAGCACAGCTTTCACTAGAGAGCACATAACCATTTTCAGTTTTACCTAAACAAAGTGGTCTAAATCCTTGAGGGTCTCGTACACCTACTAAAGAGTCGTTCGTAGTAATGACTAAAGAGAACGCCCCTTCAATTTGACGTGCCGCATCGGCAATTCGTTCCGCTTGTGTTTCTGCTTTAGAGCGGGCAATCAGGTTTACAATAACCTCAGAGTCCATCGTCGTTTGAAAGATGGAACCATCGGCTTCAAGACGTTTTCGAATAGATAAGGCATTCGTTAAGTTTCCATTGTGAGCCACCGCAATTTGACCGCCTTGGTAGTGAATAACCAAAGGCTGGATATTACGCGGATTATTGGACCCGGTCGTAGAGTACCGCACATGACCAGTCCCCATATAGCTTGGCAAAGATGGTAATTCTTTGATAGCCTCGGTCAACAAGCCCATGCCTTTTTTCAGTTCTACATCATGACCATCGGTAACAGCAATGCCCGCACTTTCTTGACCACGATGTTGGAGAGCAAATAGCCCCCAATATACATAGCGTGCTACGTCAACGGTTCTATCATAGATGCCGAACACACCACACTCTTCGTGCCATTTATCAAAAACAGAATCGTAGTTCATCTTCCCCCCTATTAGGCACGCTCACCTGTAAGACGGAATAACATTTCCTTATATGCTTCTTCAATATTACCAAGATCTCGACGGAAACGGTCTTTGTCGAGTTTTTCACCAGTTGTAGCATCCCAGAAACGGCATGTATCAGGAGAAATTTCATCACCCAATAAAACTTCACCATTATGGGTACCAAATTCTACCTTGAAATCTACAAGGGTCACATTTTTAGTAGCCAAAAATTTCTTCAATATATCATTTACCTTTAAAGTAATCGTAGAAATGATATCAAGTTGTTCTTGAGTAGCCCAACCAAGTGCAGTGATTTGGGATTCGTTGGCAAACGGATCGCCTAATTCATCGTTTTTATAGCAAAACTCAAGTATTGGATGTTTAAGTGGAGTTCCTTCTTCAATGCCAAAGCGTTTAGCCATAGAGCCAGCCGCAATATTACGAACGATAACTTCAAGAGGAACTATTTTTAATGTAAGTACTGTTTGGTTGCGATCATCTTCACGACGAACGAAATGAGTTGGTACGCCTTCTTTTTTCAACAATTCAAAGAAGAAAGAGGAAATCTTGTTATTCAACACGCCTTTACCAAGGATGGTGTCATGTTTTTCACCATTAAATGCAGTGGCATCATCTTTGTAATGAACGATGTACTCATCTTTATTATCTGTTGCATATACTTGTTTTGCTTTGCCTTCGTACAATAATGTTAATTTTTCCAAATCGATGTTAGCCATGATTTTTCTCCTTTATCGTAATTAATGATACAAACTATGTAATAGATATCTAAATAAACTGTTTTTCTTAACCAACATTTAATCAGCGATGATTTAGATGATTAAATTTGAATAGCACCTTGTAGTTCTGCATTGTCTGCTAAGACTTTATCTGCCATATCTTTACGATATTGTTGATATTGCTCTTTCAGGTCTTTATTGAAAGCTGCCCCAATTTGTACTGCAAAGAGTGCTGCATTTTTAGCACCGTCTACAGCCATTGTAGCTACTGGCATACCAGATGGCATTTGAACGATAGCAAGCAGAGAATCAATGCCCATTAAAGCCGTTGCATTAAGAGGGATGCCGATAACAGGTAGTGTAGTGAAGCTCGCCACCACACCAGGTAAGTGAGCCGCCGCGCCAGCACCCGCAATAAAAGCGATAGCCCCTTCATCTTCAAGTCGTGTGACAAAGTTCTTCACAGCCTCTGGTGTACGATGAGCTGAGGCAATAACCATTTCATAAGGAATATTAAACTCATCAAGTACAGATGATGCCTTTTTCATTGTGTCTAGGTCAGACTTGCTGCCCATGATAATACCGACCTTCATAGATCCTCCTAATAAAAAAGCCCAGCCGAAACAGACTGGGACAAATGCGCACAAGTAGCCTCCGTAGACTTGCTTTGAATTTGTTGATTTGCATAGTTCACGGTGCTACCTCCTTCTTGTATTCAAATTGTAACACCTAACATTTACAAAAGCAATACCATTTTCGAATAATCTTATATTAAATATTTTTATCATTCGCCATATTCCGAACTATTATAATAAAACAGATTACATTATATAGATTATGTTTAAATAAATCTGTAAAATATAATAACGTTTTTACAATTTTAGAGTAACTCAAAGTA
>CAJZEE010000045.1 GCA_915066865.1 uncultured Veillonella sp. | reverse complement strand
TGTATCTTAATAATTTATTATGAATACAAAAAAATTATAGATAAGTAAATTTCGCCTCATTATAAACTAATTTAAGCACGTAGCTATTTGTATAAAATGAATATTTTAAACAAATTTTCATTTTATAGATTTATCTGAGTATACATTTTTCTGTATATATAACAATTACGCTCTATTATTCGTTATATATTTTTCGATATGCTCACGCTTTAATAACTATAAAGCATACTTCGATATACCGCACTACTGTAGCAACCTAAAGGATTAGATATAGAGGATCCACGTTTGTATTCTACATCCATTCAATACAAAAGACCCCTCTGTGAGGGGTCTAATCTGTATAATTCTATAAATCGATTGCATAGCAAGAAATGTTAAAATATATAACACTCTATCAATGCTACCAAATGCAAATTTTCTATTATATCAAATTAGTATAGATTAGAATACATTTACTAAATCGATAGTTTGGCTACGGTTAGGACCAACAGATACAATGCCTAAAGGCACGCCTGTTACTTCTGCAATACGTTCTACATATTTACGAGCATTTTCAGGCAATTTATCATATTCACGGATACCAGAAATATCAGTTTCCCAACCTGGCAATGTTTCGTAAACTGCTTCGCAAGCTTCAAGATCTTTTAAGTTAGCTGGGAACCCTTCTACGTTTTTACCATTCAATTTGTAACCTACGCAGATTTTCAATTCTTTAAAAGTATCAAGAATATCCAAACGTGTAATAGCTAGGTAATCAAGGCTGTTAAGACCTGCCGCGTATTTTACAACCATGAGGTCTAACCAACCACAACGACGAGGACGACCCGTTACAGTGCCGAACTCATGACCAAGCTCACGGAGATTATCGCCAGTTTCGTTAAGAAGCTCTGTAGGGAATGGACCTGCACCAACACGTGTAGCATACGCTTTTACAACACCAAAGATGTTTTTCAAGTAGTTAGGACCCACACCAGCGCCCGTAGAAGCACCACCTGCAATTGGATGAGAGGATGTTACGAATGGATAGGTACCATGATCAAGGTCGAGCATAGTAGCTTGAGCACCTTCGAATAATACCTTTTTATCCTCTTTTACAGCTTTAAGGACAGCCGCATTAGTATCTGTTACATAAGGTTTCAAGGCTTCAGCGTATTTGATGTAATCCGCTAAGATTTCATCGTAGCTAACAGGTTCAGCATCGTATACCTTAGTAAGCATTTTATTTTTGAACTCTACATTGTACGCTAATTTTTGTTTGAATGTTTCCATATCATACAAATCGCAGATACGGATGCCGATACGATTGATTTTATCAGCGTAGCAAGGACCAATACCATTTTTAGTAGTACCGATTTTAGCATCCCCTTTAGATGCTTCCTCTGCAGTATCTAGAGCGATATGGTATGGCATAATGACATGTGCACGGTCGGAAACTTGAAGGGATTTAGCAGATCTGCCTTGCTTTTCAAGACCTTCAATTTCTTGTAGCAGAACTTTAGGGTCGATAACAACACCAGTACCCACGATATTTTGTTTGTTATCGTATAAGATACCACTTGGTAAAAGGCGAAGTGCAAACGCTTTATCATCAACTACAACAGTATGACCCGCGTTATTACCACCTTGACTGCGCACCACAACATCCGCACGTTCTGCGATCCAGTCAACAATTTTACCTTTCCCCTCGTCACCCCATTGAGTGCCGATAACCATACTAGTTGCCATATCTATATCCTCCATATGAAAGTCTAAATAATTCAATATCATTATACAACAATGTTCGGATTCTGTGAAAGTATTTATACAAATTCAATCTTTAGTTTCTTCCCAAACGCATGGGCTATTTTCTGTAAAGTTTTTAAGGATGGATTGCCATCACGTCTTTAATATGGCTCTATTACTCTATTACAGCGATGTCATTTTGGTTCTTTTAACCAAAAACTCATCAATAAACCTATAACACTTATCGGTATCAAGGTCATCAATGCTGTTTGTACGTCATAGATATCTGCTAGATGTCCTACATAAGGTGCCACAAGGCCACCCAAGGTAATACCAAGACCTAGCGTAATACCCGACGCAAAGCCTGCATTTTTAGCAAGGTATTTTTGACCTAGTACCGTAATGGGGCCGTATTGTGAGAATACACCAAAGGCCATCGGTATCATGGCTCCAAAGAAGCCCCACATATTAGGCACAAAGATAAATACTAAAACAGAAGGCAAGAAAATCAGATTCCCTAAGCGCACAGTTTTAAGAAATCCAAGTCGGTCAGATAAGGCCCCGCCCATATAGGTAAGAACGGCACCCATCGCAAAGTACAAGGTAAGCGCCAAGCTCGATGTACTGGCGCCTCCATTGATAACGGTAATGTACAGAATCGGAATGAAGATAGATAATACAGAGAATAATATAGATCGAGAGGCTATGACAAAGAATAGCTTCCCGAAGCTAACCCAATCATTTGTGCCCATGTTAGCAGATTTAGCACGGCTTTCACTTTCACAGGTACGAATCGTATCTGTTTCACCCGTAAAGGCATACATATACAGCAATACGCCTAACAAGGCGATAGCGGTAAACACCCATAAGAAATGTCCGCCAAAGACGTAAACACCACCAGCAATAAAGGGTCCCAACGCAAAGCCCGCACTGCCGCCGACTGCAAAGCGGCCCATGGCGTTACCGATTTCATGAGATTGCGTACGATTTACAAGAAGAGCCGCCTCGGGATGGAATAACGCAGCACCTACCCCGGCCAAGAGCGACAAAGCAAGAATCATTTCGTAACTCGTAGCCAATGCCATAGTGCTAATCGACACAAGAGTCACCGTAAACCCAACGGGAATAAACCAGGGTACGCGCCACCGATCTGCCACATAGCCCAATACGGGCTGTGCCACGGAGGCCACCACGGTGTTACAGAAGATAATGGTCGCCGATTGATAGTAATTAAGGCCAAAGTTAGCGATAAAAAACGGTATGAGTGCCGCTAAGGAACCTTGACCAAAATCATTGATGCAATGAAAAATAGGCGGTCCGTACTTTCGTATCATACGTTTCATATAACCTCCTAAAACAAATAGATAATTTCTAATGTAAGACGAGTATATAAAAGCCTGCTAGGAAACTAATTTATAATTACCTGTTAAAATTATATACTTCTATCTAAAATGGTATATTGCTTTTAAACAAAAAGGGTAGATATAGCCAACACCTAATGCATGTGCCATAGTCTTGTCGGTCTATACCTACCCTAGTCTTTCATATGTTATGTGGGAAGTCCCTACAATTATAGGCCAAAGCGAGCCATGATTGTATCTACATGTCTTAGCAATTTATATGGGTCGAAGCATGCATCGATTTCCTCATCAGTCATGTATTTCTTAATATTTTCATCAGCTTTTAAACCTGTTGCAAAGTCTTTGCCTTCAATCCAGCGTTCCATAGCATGTTTTTGAACCCAACGGTATGCTTCGTCACGTACCGCACCTTTATCTACAAGGTTTGTCAAAATTGTTTGGCTAAATACGAGTCCCCCTGTGAGGTTAAGATTTTTAAGCATGGTTTCAGGGTATACCAACAATTTATCAATGGTGCGAATTGTTAGGTGCAACATATAATTTAATGCGATTGTCGCATCCGGCAAGATCACGCGTTCTACAGAGCTATGAGAAATATCGCGTTCATGCCACAATGCTTGATCTTCGTAAGCAGATTGTGCATAGCCACGAAGCAAGCGAGCCATACCGCAAATTCTTTCACAAGTGATAGGGTTGCGTTTATGAGGCATCGCAGAGGAACCCTTTTGTTTAGGGCTGAAATATTCTTCTGCTTCGCGTACCTCTGTACGTTGTAAGTGACGGATTTCCAATGCGATTTTGTCTAATGTACCGCCTACAACAGCGATGGTAGACAACAACTCAGCATGGCGGTCACGTTGCACCACTTGCGTAGCAATTTTAACAGGTTCAAGGCCTAATTTTTCACACACATATTGTTCTACGAATGGATCGATATTGGAGTATGTACCAACAGCGCCGGACAATTTACCAACGGCAACGCTTTTACGCGCATGCTCCATGCGTTCAATATCACGTTCTACCTCTGCCATCCACAACGCCAATTTCAAACCGAATGTAGTTGGTTCGCCGTGGATGCCGTGGGTACGGCCAATCATAGGAGTATATTTGAACTCAGCTGCACGACGACGCAATACTTCGTGCAAACGCTTTAAGTCATCAATTAAGATATCGCAGGCTTGTTTCATCATGTACCCAAGCGCCGTATCTTTCACATCTGTAGAGGTAAGGCCAAGATGGATATATTTTGCCGCTTCAGGACCTACGTATTCGCCCACTGCTGTTACGAAGGAAATAATATCGTGGTTCGTTTCCTTTTCGATTTCATGAATGCGCTCAACGTCGAAATTGCCCTTTTCACGAATTGTTTTTGCCGCTTCTTTAGGAATAACGCCCAACTCAGCTTGTGCCTCAGATGCGAGGGTCTCCACCAATAACATTGTGTCGAATTCGTTGCGTTCGCTCCAAATATGGCCCATTTCTTCTCGTGTATAACGTGGTATCATGATGTCTCCTTTGCATGATAAAAGCTAGATTTATAGGATTATTGTACCATATGTGAAAGCTCCATTCAACGAACAGAGCTAAATTTTCCGAATGATAATTATATTAATTTTACTTATTGTTCGTATTTATTAAATTAATTATCACTTTAACGATTTTCTTTAAGACTTTGCTTGAGATTATATACCTCTATCCCTTCATTGATACGTTGTATTCGCTTAATCATTTTTGGATGAGTAATAAACAAGCGACTGAAAAATCCTGTACTTTCACAATCATATAATTCACCATTCTCTAGAATACCAATTTGTTCAGTAGCAAGTCCTAATGAAACTAGACCATCACGCAGCTCCCGCCCCAAACCAATCGAAACGGCATAGGCATCAGCAGCATACTCTCGACGACGGCTATCAAAATAATAGGTAATCCACTTCGGTAATAGAAGTACATATTTCACGATTGCAATCATAACGATAAGAATTAATTGAATAATACGTACTACGATATTAACAATTGGTATAATAGCCAGTATATTTAAAGCAAAATTTAGATATATTACAAGATTTAAAATTAATTGCCCTAGTCGATCCATAGCATAGGTAATGGTTAAATAGATAGTATCACGATGCCGTAAATGGCCTAATTCATGGGCAAGAACACCTAATAAATGCCGTTTATCTAACGAATACAAGGCTCCTGTATAAATCGTAATGTGATTTAATCCAGATGCAAAGGCATTAATTTCCTCATCTGTACGCATGCGCAATATCAGTGAGTTACGTGCTACACCGCTAAATGCACATAATTCCTCAAACAGCGGTTCAATATATTCAGATTCTTCTGCATTTGGTTTTCTTTCACCTTGCAATACATGGACAATCCAACTAAAAGGTGGCAAAAATAATCCGATGGCCACAATAATAGGCAACGCAAAGGATATAATAATATATACATCGAGCTTATCCACTAAATGTAGCGGTTTTATAAGCCAGTCCCATGAAAACGGATACACATATTGAACTACAGATTCTAAAATAGGAAAAAATACAAATACAATAATAACATTAACAATATAGGTAAGAATAACTTGAATCATAATCTCTCACTTTGATTTCTCATATAGTTATATAGTAATAAATTAATTTATAATATATCATAGCTATACATTGTGATATATAATAAACATACAGACTAAATGTACTGCGAATAATTGCTCAATCTATACACGAGCTTTATACTAATAGTAACAAACATTTCTACTATGGGGGAGGCTTTCATGGCAACTTTAAATCGTAAGGAACGCCGCGCACAGCGCAACGAATCTAATACTATAGGTATTCTATTACGTCTATTCTTTGGGCTCAGCTTTATCGGCTTGGCGGTAGTCCTTTTTGGCGAGTTTGATTATAACTTTATCTTCTCCATCTTTACGGCAGACATCGTAGTATCTTTAATTTACGTAATGACGAATAAATCGCGTATTACTACATCCTTAGCAGTAAACACAAATGTACGCGTTATCATCGCATTTCTCATCATGTTGATTACCATGTTCTTCTATGCTTTTGCATTGTGGCGAGCTGATCAATTCAGCACTCCTATGCAAGTCACATTATTCATCGGCGGCGCCATCGTATATCTAGCCGTCTTCAACTCCACGAAAACAATACTTACCAATCAAAATTAATACAATACATATAATTAATCCTTGAAATATAACTCAACATGACTCAGATAGAACAAGTATTTCATAGTAATACATAGTATCAATCAATACAATCATTTTTTACAACCATAACAAAGAGGCATATCCCATACTAATGTATGTAAGATATGCCTCTTTATTGTCCTAATACAACAGGAACTGCTAGATATACAGGTTCCCCTCTTCGATTGATAATAGAACCACTGCTTTTAACGATGCGCATTGCTTCCTCTTTGACTGGTTGCGGTACATCCTCTGCGATGAGCGGTGTATGTTCTCCTACGATGACATGTCCATTAACGTCAAAGTTAACGCGCACTACAACCTTACCTGTTACAATTGACCCCTTCCCCTGTTCTTGTACAGTTCGTAAATATTCTTGGGGGTTGATATCCGACTTTTGTAAAAGCGCTTGTTGCCCTGGTGTTAGGAGCCCCCACGCAAGATCAGATAGGAAGGATAAATCACTAGCTTCGGCAAAGCCGTTTCCATTCGCATTCGGATCAGATGTTATATCCTTACCTATAGGAGCATTGTCAGGCTTAGAGGATTTCCCGTCTTTGGAATCATTTCCACCCGTAACTACAGCTTGTTCATTATTAGTCGTTTCCGATTCTATGGCCTTGGGAACGGCCCATTCACGACGAGCATTAGATGTAGTCTTATTGGCATTTAAATTGTGAGCACTTTCATCACCTGTATTTTCCGTTACAAGAGGATCTGCCTTAGGCGCAGGCCCTTCTGGAGTCGGAGGTTCAACCGGTGGCTTATCCTTAGGTATAGGCTCAATAGCGGTAGTTTTCGCATCACTTTCACTATCCTCAGGCAGATGAAAGCTAACCTCTGCGGCATCATAAGCCACACCGGTTCCAACGATACCACGCAAGGAAAGCCCCATGCCAGAGATAAGCATGATGGTAATGCCTAAAGATATAATAAAAGGTTTCAGATAATGTGATTCAAACATGGAATCACTTCCGTTCCGTAGCGACGCTAATATATTTAGCACCGTTCACCTTGAGCATGTCCAAAAGCTCGATAACATCGTTATAATATACATCTTTTGAAGCACGAATCACAAAGGCTTGTTGAGGTGCTTGTGTAACGATAGATTTGACCTCTTGCGCCAAGCGATCCGAAGAGATTTCCTGATTATCGATATACAGCGTGTGCGTTGTGGTCAAGGTAATGGTGATAGGTTCGATAGATTTCGCTGTAGACGTCGATGCAGATGGTAAATTAAGCGGAATTTGTTGCTCTGTATTCATGTACAGCGTGCCTACCATGAAAAATACTAATAAAAAGAATACGATATCAATCATGGGAATAATCATGATGGTAGGCTCTTTTTTAACCCCTAACGTGCGTCGTCTCATATATCATGTTCCTCGTTGTACGCATCAAGAATGTTGCCGCACTCATGTTCTAATGTCGCCACAGAATCATTGACCTTTGCCGCACAGTAACTGTGAAAGCCAAGGGCAATAATGGCCACGGTCAAACCTGTAGCCGTTGCCACTAAGGCTTCAGAAACACCACCTGTAATAATGGTCGGAGCCCCAATGTCGCCACCTACCACAGCAAACGCACGAATCATACCGAGGACCGTCCCTAGCAACCCCAATAACGGAGCCATTGTTACAATCATGCTGAGCCAACTAAGGCCGCGTTTTAAACGTTCATCAGCGTACGACACTACATCTTGAAGGCGGTTTTCCAAGCCATTATAATTCTTTGCACTGCGGATAGCACGGGCAAATAAAGAACCAAGTTCCTCTGTATCCCGTTCCAAAACACTTGGTAACATAATCCAAGATTGGTTTTTCTCTAAGACCTTATTAAAACGGCGCAAATCCTTTGTAAACTTGCGATATAGAAAGATACGTTCAATGCCAATCATCAAGGTAAACAGTAAAAAAAGCACCAGTGGATACATAACAAATCCACCAGCTACAAATAAATGCGCTATACTACTCATGCTAACCTCCAAAAGCCACATACCTTTAGGCTCTATCCGGGTTAATTATACCACGTTTTATCCCACCGAAAACAGATATAGAGCGTAAAACCACAACATAAATAGATATAGGATGACTTGCAAGATAAATATAGACTAATTCGCTAGATAGACATAAGCTAGCTAAAGTCCACAGGATAAAATTAGGGTTATAGGGCAAAACCAACACGTTTTGTCCTATAACCCTAAAATTAAAATACAAAAAGGCTGCACTAGAAATGATATACATTCTAGTACAGCCTTTGATACGTTCCTAAATAGATTAGTCTTTTTTAATAAAGCCTACAATGAAGCCACCTACTGACAGTGCAATGCCTAAACCGCTACAGAACATACCAATAGAATACCACAATGTGTAAGATTGGTTATTCTCAGAAATCGCCTTTGCTGCCGCTTGAGCATTTGTAGCATTTCTCGCAATTTCCAAATTAGCCGCCCCTGGATCTGGATTTAATAATAGAATCGCAATACCAATAATTAGAACGACTACACCTACAGGTAATAATAATTTTTTGTTCATTTGAATGCCCCTCTCGTAACATTAAACGATTAATAAATAATATAACTTAATTATACACTGATTTTTGCATTTTAAAAAGATGAACTTATATATTAATCATCTTTTATTAGACAATTAATAGCAAATAATTAGTCACAATTAGTTATTATGACATAGAAAAAGGCATAGTATGCAACTACTATTGGTCCAAATCCAACAGTGAACATTGATACTATGCCTTTTACAAATACATCTTTAATTATATCGAAATACATACGATTGCTAACGGAGTGCGTATTAAGATAAGTTATGCCGGCTTATCTAATATATATTTAGCAATACCATATATATTTAACAATACAATATGTATTTACCGATCTACTTATTGTAAAGACTTATCGAAAACGCCAATAAGTTCTTCAACGGCTTGAGATTCGCTCATTTCACCGTCTAAGACAGCAGCTTCGACTTCGCCCATGCGACCTTGAATGACTACATTATTAAAGAATAGGTTGTGCAAGTGTTCGTCAATCATATCGCGTACCCAACGAAGGGATTGTTCTTGACGGCGTTTTAAGAAAACTCCATTTTCTTTGCCTTGTTCAGTAAATTCTTGGATAACATCCCACAATTCATCGAGGCCATCCTTTGTGACAGCTGAACATGTATAGGCTTGAGTCTTCCATTTTTCCGTAGCCGGACGGATGTAATGCAACATCCGGTCATAATCGCTACGAGCAATGAGAGCTCGTTTGAGGTTATCCCCATCGGCCTTGTTGACCACAATAGCATCAGCAAGTTCCATAACGCCTTTTTTGATGCCTTGCAATTCATCGCCTGCCCCCGTTAAAACGATGAGCATGAAGAAGTCTACCATGGAACGCACGGTAACTTCGCTTTGCCCAACCCCAACGGTTTCAACGAGAATAATATCGTACCCAGCAGCCTCGCAAAGTAGCATCGTTTCTCTACTTTTACGAGCTACACCGCCTAGTGTACCACCAGCTGGCGATGGACGGATATAAGCCTCTGGATGTTTCGTCAACGTTTCCATCCGCGTTTTATCACCCAAGATACTGCCTTTTGTGACTTGGCTCGTAGGGTCTACAGCCAGTACGGCAACCTTATAACCCGCTTCAATGAGCATGTTACCGAAGGCTTCAATAAACGTACTTTTACCGGCCCCAGGCACACCAGTAATACCGATGCGCAACGCCTTGCCCGTACGAGGCAATACGGCTTGCAACACCTGTTGAGCTAGTTTGAAATGGTCCTTATTATTACTTTCTACTAATGTGATAGCCCGTGAAAGTATAACGCGGTCCCCCTGCTCGATACCGCGTACATAATCAGCGACAGTTAATTTCTTTCGCCGCTGTACGGGACGTACCGCTGGAGCCAGATGAGCAGAGCTAGATAAGAGGCCGTCATGCATTTCCTTGACGCCTTTCATTACGTGACACGCGTAAGTGTCATCTTTCTTCGCTTCTTCTGGCACCCAGTCGGGACGATAGGTACTACCCTCGGTGCTTGCGTTTTTTACACCTAATTCAGGGGCTTTGCCTTCACCAGTGGTGAAAGTTGCGTCCTGTGTATTGCGCAATTCATCCGGAGTAGGCCGTTTGTTATCAGTCATGAGACTCGTCTTGAACGTGACTAGTCAATGTTTCTAGTAATTTTTTCGCCGCTACTGGCAAAACTGTACCAGGGCCAAAGATAGCCACTGCGCCATGTTCGCGTAGGAATTCATAGTCCTGAGCAGGGATTACGCCGCCGATGGCAACTAAAATATCTCCACGGCCCCGCTTGTTGAGTTCCTCTACAAGTTGAGGCAATAATGTCTTATGCCCCGCCGCAAGAGAACTAAATCCGACAATATGAACGTCATTATCCACCGCATCTTGTGCTGTTTCTTCTGGAGTTTGGAACAAAGGTCCGATATCCACGTCAAAGCCCATATCCGCGAAGGATGTAGCGATAACTTTGGCACCACGGTCATGACCGTCTTGGCCCATCTTCGCAATCATGATACGAGGACGACGACCTTCGAGTTCTTCAAAGTTATCTGCCATTTGGCGTACTTCTTTGATTACATCGTCATCTTCAAATTCGCTGGAGTATACACCGGAAATAGAGCGAATAACCGCTTTATGACGACCGCATACCTTTTCAACAGCAAAGGAAATTTCACCCAAGGATGCACGAGCACGAGCCGCTTCAAGTGCAAGAGCAAGTAAGTTGCCTTCACCCGATTCTGTAGCCTTTGTGATCGCTTCAAGACAGGATTGAACCTTTTCTTCATCCCGGTTAGCACGCAATTGTTCGAGACGACGAATTTGCGCTTCCCGTACAGCTGTGTTATCTACGTCGAGGATATCCAATGGATCTTCTTTATCTAGACGATATTTATTGATACCAATAATCGCTTCACGACCAGAGTCGATACGAGCTTGGCGACGTGCAGCAGCTTCTTCAATACGCATCTTAGGAAGCCCTGTATCGATAGCTTTCGCCATACCGCCAAGGGATTCGATTTCTTGGATATGACCCCAAGCGCGACGAATCAATTCGTCTGTCAACGCTTCTACATAGTAGGAACCGCCCCATGGATCGATAACCTTACATACCTTAGTTTCATCTTGGATGTAAAGCTGAGTATTACGCGCAATACGTGCAGAGAAGTCCGTAGGCAACGCAATGGCTTCGTCAAGCGCATTGGTATGTAGAGATTGCGTATGACCTAACGCAGCACCCATCGCTTCCATACATGTACGAGCCACGTTGTTGAATGGATCTTGTTCTGTAAGAGACCAACCAGATGTTTGGCTATGTGTACGGAGTGCCATGGATTTAGGATTTTCAGAGCCGAAGCTATTGATAATCTTAGCCCACAACATACGAGCCGCACGCATTTTTGCCACTTCCATGAAGTAGTTTTTACCGATTGCCCAGAAGAAGGACAACCGTGGTGCGAACTGGTCAACGTGAAGGCCTGCATTAACACCGGTACGGATATATTCGAGACCATCGGCCAATGTGTAACCTAATTCGATATCTGCAGTAGCGCCCGCTTCTTGCATATGGTAACCAGAAATGGAAATACTGTTGAATTTAGGCATGTACTGGGATGTATACGCAAAGATATCACCGATAATACGCATAGATGTAGCTGGAGGGTAAATATAGGTATTACGTACCATGAACTCTTTCAAGATATCATTTTGGATTGTACCAGCCATAACCTTTTTATCTACGCCTTGTTCTTCACCAGCCAAGATGTAGAACGCCATTACTGGCAATACGGCGCCGTTCATTGTCATGGATACGGACATTTGATCAAGAGGGATACCAGAGAATAGAATTTCCATGTCGAGGATGGAGTCTACCGCAACACCCGCTTTACCAACATCACCTACTACACGAGGATGATCGGAATCATAACCACGGTGAGTAGCAAGGTCAAAGGCGATAGACAAGCCTTTTTGGCCCGCTGCCAAGTTACGACGATAGAACGCATTGGATTCTTCCGCTGTGGAGAAACCAGCGTACTGACGTACTGTCCAAGGACGAGTAACATACATTGTGGAATAAGGTCCACGCAAGAATGGAGGTACACCAGCCATATAGTCAAGGTGTGTCATCCCTTCATAATCCATCTCTGTATAGAGAGGCTTTAGTTGGATTTGCTCCATTGTTATATTATATAAATCTTCAAAGCTTTTTCCTGTTTCTTTTTGAAGTTCAGCAAGCCATGCATCGCGAGATGTTGCTGTCTGAGATCCCAAGCCAAGAGAGGAGAAGTCTGGATTTTTAAACATGAGCTCACATCCCTTTCTTATCTTGTAACGTATTCAAGATTTCGTAACAATTTGCACGAACAGAAATGAAGTCGTCTACGCCAGCTTCACGGTATACAGGTTCTAAGTCCTTAGGAGGTGCCCCTGCTAAAATAACCGTTACATGCGGCATAGTTTCTTTCAATTCCTTAGCGAGTGGTGGTACCAATTCTGGATAGGTATCATCTGTAGAACAGATAACAACTACATCAGCACCACTTTCACGAGCAGCCTTCGCCGCATCAGCCGTTGTTTCATGGCCATCATTTTTGATAACTTCAAAAGCCCCTACTTCGAAGAAGCCTGTGGAGAAGTCCGCACGAGGTTTATGTTGAGGGATTGGCCCCATGTTAGCCAAGAATACCTTCACATTATCTTTCGTACGTTGTTTATAATTCTCAGTGCGCATGCGAAGTGCTTCAAACTGTTCAGTCCAGCGATGAGCTGCAATGGATTCAATCGTTTCGGAAGCAATATCGCCAGCATCTAAAGCCTTGCGGATTTGACGTATTGTTAATTTTTGTAATGCACCGAGTTCAATAAGGCCAATCAAAGCGCCTGGCTCTGTCGTACCTGCTTCTAGGGTAGCCTGTGCTTTCACAACCGCATCTGGCTCCGCACTCGCCAAGTACTCTTCGATTTGAGCAACCCGTTTTTGACGCAATGTTTCTTGATTTTCTGGTTTTGGATCAAGCAATTCTTCAGTCATATTCGCATACATGTTGTTACCTACAGCCACATCTTTGCGGAATGCAAGGTTTTTGAAGCGTTCATCAAGAACTGCTTTAACTTGAGCTTGTGGATAGCCTTCTTTCAAGGCTGCTATTATACCACCTTTAGCCTCAATAGTTTGGAATTCAGCCCAAATTTTTTCGCATAATTCAGCTGCCAATGTTTCCACATACCAAGAGCCACCTACAGGGTCCACTGGTTGACGCAACTCGAATTCAGTTTGCAACATAACTTGAATATTACGGGCAATACGGCGAGAGAAATCGTCAGCTTTGCGAATTGGTTGGTCAAATGGGGATACTTCAAGGCTATTCAAACCGCCTACAACGCCAGAGAATGCTTGTGTTGTATTGCGCAACAAGTTTACATATGGGTCGTATACAGTTTTTGTGAAAGCCGATGTTCTGCCGTGTACATGAACAGCACGGTCAGCTTCTTCGGCACCGAACGCTTCCATGATGCGCGCCCAAAGCACACGTAATGCACGTAATTTAGCAATTTCCATGAAGAAGTTTGCACCCAAGGAGAATGTAAACATCATGCTGTTAGCAATAGTGTGAATATCGATGTTACGTTGTGCTAATTGACGCACATAGCAAACTGCTGTTGCCAATGCATACGCAACCTCTTGTACATCGTTCGCGCCACCATTAGCGTATACATCACCAGATACGAGTACAGTTTTAAGCTCTGGAGCTTGCTCTTTAGCCCATACAACAGTATGTGCCATTTCATCAAAGGCTGTATCTAAAGACATATGCAATGTACCATCTTTAGCCCAAACACCAATAGGGTCTGCACCAACGAGACCTTTCAAGTCAGAGGTTTGTTTTTTAGATCCTTTCACCGTAGCGGCTAACATACCGAGCAAGATAGCTGCAGAAGCACCTGTTTCAATATATAAAGGATTTTCCTTTAAATTAAAGCGCTCAATCAATTGTCTACAATCATCCATAGTAGACAGAGATGTACCGCCGATACCAACAGCTGCGCCTACTTGCACATCTTGATCATGGCGTGTTGCTTCATCAAGGCGAATATTGTGAATGGTGCCGCCTTTTACAATTTCGTATAAACTTGCATGATTAGCATCCTTAGGAAAGGATTCGTCTACATATTGGGATACGCCCCAAGAGTCTTTAATATAACCACTTGCCTTTGTGCCACGTAGGAACTCACCTGCTCCAGGATATACACCCTTTGGAATTTTTTCTCCATGCAATGCAGGCGTGTAAATTGGTTGTAACGTAATTCCCTCATAGGTTTTAGTGAACATCTTCTTGTGGAAGTCGCCACCTTTTAACGCTTTTTCAACCTCGGCCTGCCATTGTTCATACGTAGGTTTCTTAAACTCATCAAAGGATACAGGTGCTAATAAATCACGTTCAGCATCCTTTGAAGTCTTTTTGTCAGACATATATGTGCCTCCTTTTCAACTCGAAACCATACCGAGAAACAGCGCACCGTACCTGCGAATTGTTAGATATATGAATCACTCGAGCTTTATCTTATTGGACCACATCAACCTCAAAATGTGTCCATCTGTTTAATATCTATAAAACCTGATTCCTATACTCAACATCCACTCTAAGGGCAATAAAAAACGTGCCACCTAAAGTGACACGTAAGGTTTCTTATTGAAAGGTACACTAAAAAATACTGTAGCCAGCATACCCCAATCCCCTTCCTATCGCTCGTAGGTACATAACGGTGATTATCAAATAGGCAGTTCTCCTGGCTCGGGATCATCACCTCGCTTTCGCCTTCCCAGATTACTCCAGTGACATATATGAAAGCAGGCTCATCCTTACAGTGGCGGGACCGCATCGGCTTATACCGATTTCTCTATTAAGTCTTACGACACCTATTCTCTATATTCGTTGTTCTAAGTCCAATATAGTGTAACAATATGCACAAAGTCAATGAACATAACATTTAATCATAAGTGCCAAAATCAAAGTTATAACTGAAAATCATATGCAATAACTAAAACGCATGACTTGAGTATTAGTGATATAATAAGTACTATCACGAGGAGGCATTATGGAACATACAAGTAAAAAAGGGTTAATCACAGCCCTTAGTTGTTATATAATTTGGGGCTTACTCCCTCTATATTGGGCATTATTAAACCATGTTTCACCGTATAATATACTGGCACAACGCATTATCTGGTCAGGTATTTGCATGGCGATCGTTGTATTTGGCCTACATTTTAAACAATTCAAAAAGGACTTTCAATTACTAAAAGAACAACGTTCACAACTATTCCTACTTTTAGTTGCGGCAGTCATCATCAGCGTAAACTGGTTCACCTACATTTGGGCCATCGCCAATAATCAAGTTATGAACACGAGCCTTGGCTATTACATCAACCCACTCTTCAATGTAGTATTAGGTGTCATCCTATTTAAAGAGGTTCTATCGATACCCAAAAAGCTGAGTGTCCTCATCGCTACCATCGGCATCGCCTTACTCACCTATCAGGTAGGATCCTTGCCATTAGTGTCGATGATCCTCGCCGTTTCCTTCGGTCTTTATGGGGCTGTAAAAAAGAAACTACTCATCTCTCCCTTTACGAGTATCGCCTTTGAGGCCTGGCTATTAACACCGCTAGCCTTACTATATACGACCATGGTCGATAATACCGTGTGGTCCTATTTCGGCACAGACTGGTATACAACCATGTTGCTCATAGCCTGCGGTCTAACTACATCTGTTCCATTGGTGCTATTCTCCTATGGTGCGCAGCTATTGCCGCTCAACCTACTAGGCTTCCTGCAATATGTATCCCCTACCATTGCCTTGTTGCTAGCCATCTTTTACTTTGGTGAAAGCTTTGGCACACCACAGATGATTGCCTTCGGTTGTATCTGGATAGCCTTAGTATTATTCTCCTTATCAAGCCAAATTACAACGCGCATTAGCCTAAAAAAGTAAGGTATATCCTATATATCAACTAAAAAGCTATATCAAATGATACTCTCATTTGATACAGCTTTCTTTTATATAGACGTATTAATCTAACTCATGTTAATCTAACTCATTCATATTGGTCGTATTCAGATTAGAAATGTAATGGTTATAGGCCTCAATCATACGATTATAGTCATTATCTTGTTTTGAACCCATATAGGTACGGATTGCCCCAATTGTAGAGTTTACAGAGGTTTTAACAGAATCATACTTAGGACTAGTAATACTATTTGATACATCACCAATAGCTTGCAACTCTTGATTGATAGCATTTACGTCTAGTTGTTTTTCACTATCGATCTTTTCTAGGACCGCAGTAAGTCGCAAATGAACCTCTTGTGCTGCAGCTGCATTTTTCTTGCCTGCATCACGCAATTGTTGCAACCGTTGTTGCAAGCGGTCCGTATTGATTTTATGCATAACATTATCAAAGTCAGCATAAATAGGAACAAATTGTTCATACAATTGAACATATTTAGGACCTAATTGTTGCTCCTTAGCATAGTTGTCTGTGGTATACCCTTTAGATTTATAGTATGCATCGAGCTCTTCCGCTACCGGTGTAATTTCATTCAATTTTGAAAGCAGCTTATCTAAAGGCTCCTTCATTTCATCATAAGGAATACCGGCTTGCTTGGCCTCTTCTAATTCTTTTTGTAGCTGCTTAAAGTTCGGTGCATTAAATACAGTTAAATGCTGCCCCGCTTTTAACTCATTAAGAGTTGGCGTATTCGCATAATCAAACATTACAGCCATGCGATTGTATCGACTTACAGCTTTCACATATTGATTAAATAACTGCACCTGATCCTGCTCAGACCGTTGCGCAATTTCCTTACGGCTCTGTTCAGTACCCTGCCATAACTCTGACATACTACAACCGCTCAAAAAAAATGGGGATGTCAATGTCGCCGCACACAACACAGCCATTACTACCCTTTTACCAAATGGTTTCATGATGAATCCTCTCCTTCCATCAATACACAACCTAATTTATATATATTAATTAT
>CAJZEE010000044.1 GCA_915066865.1 uncultured Veillonella sp. | reverse complement strand
TTCTGTATAACACCACAACTTATCTAAAAGACGCATCTCATGATTATAATTATCTTTATATGAATGTGTATCATATAAGAGTCGCTCACTAAACACAGAATAAAAATCCATTATCAAATCAGGCCTTCGGTCAAAGTACCGCATCAGAAGATCAATTGCATCTTCATAATTCTGTGTAAACTTAAAGCCACCTAATATTTCTATTATGTTAGTACTAGAACTATTATGTTTTTTTGGAGAATTAACATCAAAATTATGTAAATCAAAATCTACGTATGCTTCTTGCTCAATATGACTCTTGATTATAGATAAGGCTTTATCAGGATTAATCAGATAAAAAGACTCAAGATAATCTAAATTCTGACTCTCAGGTACGCTATCCCAAACAGCATTTATTGAATCTTTAATATATTTTATACACTCTTCGGAATTAAATATTTCTATTAATGTATTTAAAGCATATACAATTTTATTTTTAAAGCTAGGAAACCCAATGGAGATAAGAGCATCCACACTTATCCATTTTTTCTCAAACAACACATAGTACAGTATATAGTTTCCAAAACTCTGATCTGAAATTTTTATTATCTTATTTTTGAACCAATCTACTAATTCTAATGAATATAAGTGTTCAACTATAAGAGTCTCATCAATTTTCTGACCATAGAATTGTTTCAAATTATTATAAAGTTGGTTTTCATTATTTTTCACCGGACCAGATATAGCAATAAAAAATAACATAAGAATATCTTCTCTTTTTAGCTTCGCTTCATCAATAATTCTTCCATAGTAATTTTTAAAAATATCTTCAGCATTACGTATTGATTGAAATCCATCCTCTATAGATTTTATACCCGCAAGAAAAGCTAGTCTTATATTTCCATTTGAAATTTGTGAAATCTTGTTAAGATAATCTAAATTTATTATTCCTAAATTTGATTTCAAAATATTCTTTATCTCATCATCCTTAAACGGTCCAATTTCAATTATATTAGGAGTTATATACTTAGATACTACTTTTATAACTCTATCCTTAGCATAATCTCTTACTGAAATAAGAATCCTAATATCAAAATCAGATGATAATGTTAAAATAGTGTTTATAACATTATCTAGACTTGCAACCATATTTGCATCATCTAGAAAAATCAAATATCTACCTGGGTCAGAAATGTAATATTTAATATCCTCATATAATAAATTCCCATTACTTTTTACACAAAAAACTTTTGTAGTTACATTATCTTCTTCTCTACATGCCTCTACAGCTAATCTAGTCTTTCCAATTCCAGATGGTCCTGTCAATATAGTTACTTTATTATTATGTATACTACTACATAACTCGGTAAACTCTGATTCTCGATGAAAAAAATGACTATCAATAGGAGCATTTATACCATTTGCATCATACGCTTTAACAAAATCGTCTATATCAAAAAATTGATTTGTATCTATTGCAATGCCAAGTTCATCTTTCGCAATATGTGGATACAATAATGCTAAATCATGTGAAATTGTATCAATTCCAATAAGTTCTACTTCAACACCTTCTATAGAACCTATAATATCATCAAACTGTTCTATATGAATATTTGTAGAACAATGTCCACAAATGATTTTTTGTATTTTCTTCTTATTAAGAGAAATTTTTGACTGTTCAAAACATGCTAAAATATCTGCCTTTATTTTAGCTGCGGACTGTGATTTCACTGATCCATAGTTTATCAAAATATAATTGCCTTCATCAGTCAAAACATAAGAGTCAGGTGTTCCTTTTGTCGTTTTATTAGTTCCCGTCTGAACGCCTAAGGTTTGAATATTTTTAAATTTATATTTTTTATACAAATATGCATCAAATAGTTTTTGAAAAGCCCCCCCCTCTAATTGTATTATGGCACTTTGGATAAAGTTTATATTTTTCAATTCTCTCACCCCATATATACGACTATAATCCCCACTAATCTTAAACAAAGCCCTTTATATTCTAGCTACTGTGCTAATAATTTCATCTACTCAATATATTTAAAAATCCAACATAAATTATCTAATTATATTCTACTATGTTTTGTTGTAAATTCTAAAATATGAATATCTTAAAAATACAAAAAACATAACACATAAGCTTGTACTATACTCCCAAAATTGTGCCCAAATTTTGGAGATATAGTTTTTATGTCAAAATATTCAAAAGAAGTACAAAAAAGCACATAACTGAAAGATTCTACACTCTCAAAGTCATGTGCTTTTTCTATATAATTTATTGAATACATCCAATAAACTGGGATTTATCAATTTTGCCTAAAGAAATATTATAAAAGTTCTAACTTATTTAAATCAATTCCAAAATGTCTCATAAATAATTCATCAATCATATTGCGGTCATAATGATTATGCTTTATTAAATTATTCATAATATACTCAAAGTTAACCTTATCAGACTTTTTAAAACTTAATAAATTATATAACCAATAAGAAAAGTCTGAAAAATCATACACACCTGTTACTTTTTTACAGTCACGATATATTACTGAAGCCTTGACGTCATATCTTTTTTCACATTTTTTTACTGCTTCAGTTACCATTTCCCGTCCAATTTCATATTCTATCTTTTCTTCATTTATCTGATCAAATGTTAATAAGGCAACCCCAAACATATGACTTAATGCTTTTGAATCAAATGCCAAAAAACCCAATTCCTGTAAATAGTATTTTTTCCAGTCTAACAATGCTTCTATCCATTCTAAAAATTCAAGATTATATTCTTTACGTTTATCAGCAACTAAATCTACTATCTTGACATTATTATTAGATTTATCAATAATTATTTGAAAATGATTTCCTGACCAGTTAACTTTTCCTTCATTTATACTATCTCCCAGTACATTCAAAATATCCCCATAATTTCCACGAATATCAAGTGAGATAGCCTGTGCCACGATACTACTTAGTTCATCATCTTTATTTCCTTTTAAAAAAATATATGATTGTTTTATTTCGCCATCCCAATCATTTTTTCTCTCAAAAGAATCATATATAAGGTGTTCAAGTATCATTAACTTCGCCTTTCATTGCTTCCTTACTTACATATAACCAATTATATCTTATATTCTTATTAGCAAGATAACCACAAAATCAAAGTCTCAAAATAGGATATGCTGTTCCTGGGGCGTTAAAAAACACCAAACCTGAGATAGGGTCCTCTACAACATTTTTCATTATATTTTTTGGCTTACACTTTATCCGACACCGTAGCCTTGATCTATTAATACAATTTACAACCTCTTGTCTAGACCAATTCGAACAAAACAAAGTTGATTTCCCAGAATTCTCAGTTTTTAATCTACCAGTAGATTTAGCTCGTACATATGCCTCAGCTATTTTTTTCCCCCTATTGGCAGTAATTATTCTTCTGCTTTTTGGATAACTTCTAACCTCTGCATATAATCTTTCATCTCCATATGTAGTATAGCAGTGGAGTCCATTAATTTTTTCCCCATTAACTGTTCCCCAAAATATATGCTCTAACTTTCCATTCGAAATCCCTCTAGTGTTTAAAATTCCCTCCATTTTTATTCCTCCCCAAAAGTATAATTGAACTTCAAGGTCTAAGTTATCTTTCCGATAGGTTTTGTGAAACTCATTGCTCACGCACTAGCGTCCATACCGTCACCTTTCAAGGCTTTCTTCTCAAGTTTCTACAACTCAAACACTATACCCTTTTACAAAAATTCAACAAATCCTTTTAAACCTACTTTTTCAATTTTTAGTATTAAAATAATATCACCTAAGAGTTCTTCATGCTTTTAAAATACAGAAGCACCGTATTTTCAATAGTTTGTAATGACAACATACTTATTTCTTATTATTCCCACTCAATTGTAGCAGGTGGTTTAGATGTAATATCGTACACGATGCGGTTAATGTGTTGTACTTCGTTTACAATACGACGGGAGATTGTATCCAATACGTCGTAAGGGATGCGTGCCCAGTCAGCAGTCATGAAATCTGTTGTTGTTACGCCACGCAATGCCAATGTATAGTCGTATGTACGGAAGTCACCCATAACACCTACGGTACGTGTAGATGTTAATACTGCAAAGTATTGGTTGATGCTGCGATCAAGACCAGCTTTTGCAATTTCGTCACGGAAGATGTAGTCCGCATCACGCAAGATATCGAGTTTGTCTTTAGTGATTTCGCCCATTACACGGATTGCAAGGCCAGGACCTGGGAATGGTTGACGCCATACGAGGTAGTCAGCCAAACCTAATTCAGAACCAAGTTCCCGTACTTCGTCTTTGAAAAGGTTACGCAATGGTTCGATAAGGCCTTTGAAGTCTACAACTGCAGGCAAGCCGCCTACGTTGTGGTGAGATTTAATAACTTCCGCTTCACCAGTACCGGATTCGATAACGTCAGGGTAGATTGTACCTTGCGCTAAGAAATCAACGGAACCGATTTTACGGCCTTCGTCTTCGAATACGCGGATAAATTCTTCGCCGATAGCTTTGCGTTTAGCTTCTGGATCTTCAAGACCAGACAATTTATCTAAGAAACGTTTTTCCGCATCGACGCGGATGAAATGCATGCCAGAATCTTTGAAAGCTGCTTCTACTTCGTCACCTTCGTTTTTACGCATTAAACCATGGTCAACAAAGATACAAGTCAATTGGTCTCCCACAGCTTTAGAAATAAGAGCTGCCGCAACGGAGCTGTCTACACCACCAGACAGTGCTAACAATACTTTGCCGTCACCAACGGTTTTGCGGATGTCTTCAATAGCAGATTTCGCATAGTTTGCCATTGTCCATGTGCCTGTAAAGCCACATACTTCGTATAAGAAATTGTGAAGCATTTCTTTACCATGTTCAGTGTGCAACACTTCTGCATGGTATTGCATAGCATATAGTTTACGTTCTTTATTTTGCATGGATGCAACAGGGCAATCCTTAGTATGCGCTACGATTTCAAAGCCTTCAGGAACTTTTGCTACATAGTCAACATGAGACATCCAAACAACTTGGTCTTCTTCCAAGCCTTTGAACAATGGAGATGTAGTGTCCACTTTAGTAGGGGTTTTACCAAATTCACGGTTATCCGCAGATTTAACTTCTCCACCCAATGTATGCGCCATAAATTGCATACCATAGCACATGCCAAGAATAGGAATATCAAGTTCAAAAATCTCTTTCTCAATTTTTGGAGAGTTTTCTTCATACACGCTGTTAGGACCGCCTGTGAAGATGATACCTTGCGGTTTTAATTCCTTAATTTTTTCCAGCGCTTTGTTGTATGGATATACTTCGCAGTATACGTGATTTTCACGAACACGGCGCGCGATCAATTGGTTATATTGACCACCAAAGTCAACAACAATTACAAATTCCTTGTTTTCCATGCCTTCCTCCATATGCATCTATTTGTGAAAGTATATTCACTATTTTTTATGCCCATACGTTTCTGTACTGGGGCGCGTTTTTCCGAGCCAAACGCTAATTTTTCATTACATTTTATTATACCATAGGAAGTATAACGACTCCATATATTCCGTATGTAGATTATAAATAAATCTTTAATGTTCGGATTTCTAACTATCACTCTTTAGGAGCTTTCCGTATGTAAGTCAATTTCCTAACAATGTTGAAAGATTTCTAGCTATCACTTTTTAGGGGTCTCTCGTTTATACATCTTTACAGCCCCCACAGGACAGATAGAATAACAGTCGCCACAACTGATACAGCCTTTCCCAATGATAAATCGAGTCTTCCCTTCGGTGATGCATTGAACAGGACAATCCTCAGCACAAGCACCGCACTTAACGCAAGTATCGTCAATATTAAACTTTAGATTTCCCATTATACATCACCTCCTATGCATTCTTTATCTGTGCCAAACTTAATATTATCTACTTTTACTTCTTCTTATTTAGCTCATTATTGTACGCAATAGCCGAATAGATTGCCTTTGCCACGCCTTGGTGGTTATTGTCTGTCGTTTCGTATCGTGCCGCTTCTTTAATGTTCGGCTTGCTATTGCCCATGGCCACGCCAGCGCCCGCAAAGCGTAGCATAGATAGATCGTTTTCGCTGTCCCCCAGTGTCATTACCTCATCAGGGCTTAAGCCCCAATGTTTTGCCAATGCTTCTACGGCTGTGCCCTTTGTTGTGTGGGGCAAGACAAATTCTAAATTAACTTCACTAGAGAGCAGCACATCATAGAAGCGTTCTCGACCTGTACCGTCGTGGGATAAACCTTGGTATTCATCGCGCAAGTCTTGCAAGATACGTTGACGCATCGGTTCATCACCGTAGAAAATTTGAATCTTCTCAGGCCCTTCGTCTAAGGATTCCATATGGGCTAGTAGATCACATACCATGGTCCGCGTAGCCAAGATAAATGGACGAATATTAGGTCTAAAGAAGAAATTGGATTGCTCAATTTCACATTCAGACATCTTTACCTTTGCTGCTTCGTTGCCTTCCGCCAATGCATAGTGATCGTATGTTGCCCCTGGCAGACGAGTATCCCCTATACCAGAAATCTGATTTTTAGTATTAGGCAGATGATTATCCATTATGCCATGTGAACCCTTTTTATCTCCTTCATTGCGTTCGCTAGCACATACGCCTAAACGTTCAGGTGTAATACATCTAGACGGAGGATACATGCCAAAGATTTGGTCTTTCACATAGCCCTCTACATAGACGCCATAAGTTAATAGTTTGCGAAGCAAATGTAGTGCTTGTTCTTTATCAAAACTTACGTGGAATAGACTGCGGTTTTCATCCTTATCCATTACGTAAGCACCATTGGTGCACATGAAATAGCGCAAACACGGTAGTTTTTCGATAACATCATTCATCTCATTCCAAGCGCGACCAGAAGCAATGGCTACACGAATGCCACTTTCACGAGCGGCACGAATCGCCTCAATAGCATCCTCAGGAATCGCCTTTGCATCGGTTACCAAGGTGCCATCTACATCGGATGCGATAAATCGAATGGGCTTATCCCCAGTGAGGCCTATATAATTTTTTATTTCTAATGTCTCAGTCGAGGCCATACATTCTCCTTCTATTCCTTCTATTTAGAATTATTAAATTCGGCTACAATCTCTTCTAAGATTGCTGGATTTTCTACCAATCGCAATACTGTGCCACCAATGATGTTTGCACCGTCGATAATGGTTTGTTCAATGGTAGGCTCTAACATAGCAGCTGCAAATTCTTTAGAATGGCACACCTTCGGCTCGCCAGCGAGGCGCAATTTAGGATGGAATGCCGCACATTGATAGCTTACATTGCCAATATCTGAGCTACCTCCAAGGGCTGCTGGACCGGGCTCAAAATCGAGGCCCATATTGGCCATTACCTCTTCGATAAGCGCTGTGCCACGATTGTTTTGATTCATATCATCATAAGGATTTCCATAAAACTCTACATCCACAGTTGTGCCTGTACAAAGGGCAGCCCCTTCAAAGATTTTTTTGATTTGCTCAGATAAACCATTCAAATACTCACGCTCCGTATGACGCACGGTAACCTCTAATTCACCGAAGGCAGGAATCACATTGGATGCGGTGCCTCCCGCAATGATCCACGTGCCGATGCGCGTTTCAGGACGCACCTGTTGGCGCATCATATCCATAGCATGGATGGCAAGTTGCACACCGTTTACCGCATTGACACCATTCCAAGGTTCTCCTGCCGCATGGGCTGGCTTACCGTGATACTTAGCGCGGAAACAGTCGAGTGCCAAGAATTGTGAGTTAGGACGCGTTTCCTCGCCGTCGAGGTGGACCATAATGGCAAAATCGTATTCTTTGAACACCCCTGCATTGCACATATCCACCTTACAGCCCATCGCTTCTTCGTCTGGTGTACCGATAATATCGATGTCCATGTTGAAAGCTACGCCTTCTTGTTGCATTTTATGTAGTGTCAATGCAGCTAGAACGCTCATAGAGCCGCTGGCGGAGTGACCGCATGCATGGCCTACCTCTGGCAGTGCATCGTATTCACATAAAATCGCTAAACGACCTTTTGGGTTGTCTACTTTCACGGCAGATGCCTTAAAAGCGGTCGACAAATCACAGAATTCATAGATTACGTCCATGCCGTGTTTTTCGAGAACAGCGCCTATGGTTTTAACGGACTCAAACTCCTGACTGGAAATCTCAGGATTCTTGGCTAATGTGTAATTAATGGTAAACGCATCAGGTGCGAAGCTTTTACAAAGATCAGCAAAAGTAGTTGTAAGGGACATATTGCCTCCATGTATATAACCACATTATTGTAAAGGATTATGATACTCTATAATAAAGAATAAAAAACTCGTTTACTCTTAATTATACAATGTTATTGCCTATTGGTGTAAAATTCCGTACAATATAAACAGAAATGTATAAACCATGTATATGGATGTTTGAGGAGGATACTATGTTTAAGTTCAAAAAATTGACAGCCATCGCCCTCGTAGCGGTAGCAGCAATGGGTTTATTGGCTGGTTGTGGCAACGACAAACCTAAAATGACACAACAAGAAGGTGTATTGCGTGTAGGTTCTGAAACTACATTCCCACCATTCGAATTTACTGAAGGCGACAAATACGTTGGTTTCGACGTTGATTTGTCCGAAGCAATTGCTAAAAAACTTGGTTTAAAAATGGAATTCAAATCCATGGGCTTCGATGCTTTGATTCCAGCTGTTCAATCTGGCGATATCGACATGATCGCAGCAGGCATCAATGCTACACCTGAACGTGAAAAAGCATTGGACTTCTCCGATGTATACTTCGACCAAGGCGGTTTCATCACAGTTGTTCGTAAAGACAACACAACAATCCACAACATGGATGAATTAGCAGGTAAAACTGTAGGCGCTCAAATCGGTACAATCCCGGTTGAAATGGCTCAAAAAATTCCTGGTACAACAGTAAAACAAATCGATTCTAATGCTAATATCTTTATGGAATTGAAAGCTGGTACAATCGACGGTGCTATCATCGATAATGCAGTTGCTATGTACTACCTCAAACAAGGTGCTGATCAAGACCTTAAACTTGTAGGCGAACCTACTAAAGCTGAAGGTACAGTTCTTGGCGTGAAAAAAGGCAACAAAGCTTTACAAGAAGCTGTTAACAAAGCTCTTAAAGAACTTAAAGAAGACGGCACTTACCAAAAAATCTACGACAAATGGTTCGGCGATTACAACAAAAAATAATATGTATTCCTAAGAACTAGGATACATAATAACCCCTCTGAAAGATTGCAGACATCACATAAAATTTGTGACAGCAGATTTTCTTCAGAGGGGATTTTTTTATCATTTGAATCCAATACATGCTGAAGACTCCGTATTATGCATAGATATAAATTAGAAATAGGCTAGTATATTGTGAGAACAGGTAACCTATAGCAGTATGATATCAATAGAGAACATACAGATATACTAGTATTTTCTCTTTTACGGTACCTCGCGTTCGTTATATAATAAATATGTATTTACTGTATACATGTATAAAAGGAGGCCTAATGGCACAGTACTTTACGGAACGCCTGCAAAAGGTCTTCCACATGATTTTTACATCCTATAATCAAAAACTGGCTCAAGAAGGCTTGCGTCAATTGGAGCTCATCGTCAATAATCAGCAAAATCCCAGTCAACTAAAAGATAGAGCCTTACGAAACGACAAGACAAGCCGTCTTGAAAGTGATATAGACAATAAAGAGGGTGCTCTCAAGATAGCCAATGATCCAGAGGCTCGAGAGCTAGGTGACGCCTATGCACTCTTGGCACGCGTCTATGCAGGCCCTCGCTTTACCTGGGAAGAGTCTAACTTCCCAGAGGATAATATGCGCACATATCAATGCTTGCATGACAGCATTCGCCGCTGTAGCCCTATCGGCACATTACAAGCTTTGCGCATCAAAGGCTCCATTACACCTACCGTGGAGAAGGATATGCAAATTTCCTTCGACGAAGCATTTCGCATTGTCTATGATTACGCAAACCAAGGCGATGCGTATTGCCAATATGTTATAGGCAATGTCTTTTTCTGGCGTGATGACAATCGCATCAGCTCCGCTGAAACTATGCTAACACCTCCGCCTATGAGTTGGACCAAACGCATTCAAAGAAGCCTTACAGCAAACTCTGTGCAGGATCGCATCGCCGCTTTGCAAGGCACTGTGCCAGATGAAACATTGCAAGAAAATGCATCTAACCTTGCGAAAGAGTGGTTTAACAAGGCCCTCGACAACGGTCTTGCTATGTTCCAAGGGAACTTGCGCAATATCTATATCGATGAAGCCGATTTCAGCAATGCGCGCCGTGTCGCTAGGACTGCGGCCGAACTTGGCAACCCTGCCATGATGTTATATACAGGCCTCGACTGCCACGAAAACGGTAAATTTGAGGATGCGTTCACGTGGTTCACTAAAGGTGCCGCCTTAGGTCAATCTGAAAGCATCGCAGAATTAGCGGATTATTACTATCATTTTTATGATGCCAAACATTTACGTTGTACTATCCCCTACGATCCGGTAAAAGCCATAGGTCTCTACCGCCGTGCGGCAACAAAAGAGTTTAGTGATGCGGGCTACACCGCCTTACAGGCGGCCTTTGGCTATATCTTTCACATAGGGCACCTGCCTCTCGACTGGGGCCTCATTGCAGACTTAACACATATGGCGGCTACAAAAGATCGTTTTATGTTCGCCTTGCCCTATATTGGTTATATGCGAATCCACGGTTTAGGGGTGACGAAAAACATTCGCTTCGGTGTACAATCGTTACTGCGTGTCTTAGATGAGGAACAACGCGCCTTCGAAGAGGAAGATCGCATTCTTTTCTACGATATTACGCGCGCTTTAACACGTGTTGCCTTGGGCTATGCCTACGAAAAAGGGTATGTAACAGGCAAACCAGATTTAGATCAAGCCGTATCCTATTACGAGCAATCCCATCAATATATTTTGTCTCACAAAGCCAATTTAGATCCGGAACTAAAAGATATTCCCATCGATGATGAAGCAGAAGAACGATTAACAGCCTTTCAAGAGGTGGATGGTCACTGGCAGTATAAAGAAGGCATTACCGAATCTACTTCAACGGCACGCCTTGCTCCTTCCACCTGGCCTCAAGATGCGGCCCGTTTATCTGTGACTATGGACGACTTCCTGTGGGATACGACTTTGTACGACTGGCAAACCATCGAAACAGCGTTAGAGTCACAAGAAGAAATGAAGCTCAGCTTTTACAATCGTTTTCTATCCGTCCCAGATGCATTGAGCAATATCTTCAAGCTCGATGTAACGCGGATGCTACGAAATCATTATCAAGTAAGGCTACACGGTTATGATCCAACAGAAGGACATGAAATCGCTTATAAGGCCGTATTCAACAAAGACAATACCTTAAGCCTATTAAAAGAGCTTTACCATAATCGTCACTTGCCTAGCCTCGAAGAGAACTGGTCCATCGAAAAGAATGAAGAAAAGCCGACCTGGCACTACGTGCTCGATGTTGATCAACAGCCATTCTTGTTAGAGGAATACGACGATGCGAACGCTATGATTCAGACTGCCTTGCAAGGGTTGAAAGAGAAAAAATACGAACAAATTAATATTCGCACCCATGACTTTGTGGGCCCATCCTATTTTATTTTTAAAGGCAATCAGTCGACCCCATTTAGAGTGCAGCTCTATCTAAAAGAATCCGCCCGTCACACCATCGATGAAGATGGAAACCAACAAGACACGCCTGGCAACACCTACTTATTTGAACAATATGTGGGAAACGAAGTGTCTTTAAATTATTGGATTCAAAAAACAATAAATACCTTGGAAATTCCTGAGCTAGATAATTGGAAACAATTAACAGTACCAAAGGATTTACAAACATAAAAAGACCATCCCCAATGAGCTGCTCCCCCAAAATTGGACACAATTTTGGGAAGTGAAGTTCAACAGGATGGTCTTTTTTTATTATAGTGTTTTTACAACGCTGGCACAGCGTGCACAAAGTGTAGGATGTTCACTATCTTGACCTACTGTATCGCGGTGGATCCAGCAGCGTTCACATTTTTCGAGACCAGAGGCAACAACAACTGTTGCAACGCCGGTTTCTTCGTCTTTTACAGCCTCTGCTGGTGCAGCGCCGTTCACGATGTGAGCTTCGGATACGATAACGAGTTTAGCCAAGCCTTCTTCACCAAGAGCATTCAATGCATCAAATGTAGCGCCTTCAGCGTATACCGTAACGGATGCATCCAATGGGTGACCAATTGTTTTGTCTTGACGCGCAAGTTCCAAAGCTTTTTGTACGGATGTACGCAAGTCTAACAATTGGTTCCATTTGTCAGCCAATTCTTGGTTGAAGTGTTCTGGATGACCTTGTGGCCAATCTTGAAGCATAACGGATTCGCGCATACCCTCTTCTTTAGGCATGTATTTCCAAACTTCTTCTGCTGTAAAGGAAAGCACTGGAGATACCATGGCTACCAATGTTTTCAAGATTTCATACATCGCTGTTTGAGCAGAACGACGAGCTACGTTGTTTTTGCTTTCAGCATACATAGTATCTTTCATTACATCAAGGTAGATGGAACTCAAGTCTACTGTACAGAAGTTATGAATTGCATGGTACAACATGTGGAATTCATAGTTTTCGTACGCATCAGTAACCTTTTGACGTACTTCTTCTAAGCGCAATAATGCCCATTTATCGAATTCGGACATGTCTGCGTAAGCCACTTTATCGGTGTTCGGATTGAAGTCATCCAAGTTACCGAGCAAGAAGCGGAATGTATTACGGATCTTACGATATACTTCGGATAATTGTTTTACGATGTCTTTGGACAAACGTACGTCTGCTTGGTAATCCGCGGAAGATACCCACAAACGCATAACATCAGCGCCGTATACGTCGATAATGTCGCTAGGTGCTACTGTATTACCTACAGATTTAGACATTTTGCGACCTTCGCCGTCCACAACGAAGCCGTGAGTCAATACGGAGTTGTATGGTGCTTTACCAGTTGTTGCTACTGCAGTTAACAAGGAAGAGTTAAACCAACCACGATGTTGGTCAGAACCTTCAAGGTACATAGCACATGGCACATCTAAGCCGTTAACTTCAAGTACGCCAGACCAAGAGGAACCAGAGTCAAACCATACGTCCATGATATCTGTTTCTTTTTTGAACTCATCATGACCGCAATGAGGACATTTGAAACCTTCTGGTAACAATTCTTTTGCACTGTGAGCCCACCAAGCATCAGAGCCTTCTACGGCTACTTTTTCTTGTAAAGCTTTGATAGTATCATCGTTGATGATGTGCTCGCCACAGCTTTCACAATAGTAAATAGGAATTGGCACGCCCCAAATACGTTGACGAGAAATTACCCAGTCACCGCGGTCGCGCACCATGTTGAAGATGCGGTCATGGCCCCATTTAGGAATCCATTGCACTTGATTGTCGATTGCATCAAGAGCTTGTTGACGGTACCCATCTACAGAGGAGAACCATTGTTCTGTAGCACGGTAGATGACAGGATTTTTACAACGCCAGCAGTGAGCGTATTGGTGACGCAAGCTGGATTTATGAAGCAATGCATTGTTGTGCGCCAAGATTTTGATTACAGGCACTTCTGCATCGTGGATTTCTACGCCAGCCAATGGGAATTCAGTATCGCCATAACGGTTGTCGTCTACTTGTTTTGTGTAGTTACCAGTTTCATTAACAAGAGATACGATAGGAAGTTCAGTTTTGCCTTCCTTGTTATAACGCATAACGATGTTAAAGTCATCTTCACCGTGTGCAGGTGCTGTATGTACGCAACCAGTACCTGCTTCAAGTGTTACATGGTCACCACACAATACTGTAGCATTACGTTCAACAAATGGATGTTTGAATTCAGCCAATTCTAAATCTGCACCAGAGAAGCGATTTACGATTTCGTAGTCTTCGATACCGATATCTTTCATCGCCGCATCAACTAGCTCAGTAGCCATCAAGTAATATTCTTCGCCTACTTTTACCCAGCCATATTCAAGATCAGGGTTAACGGAGATTGCTACGTTGGCAGGCATTGTCCAAGGAGTAGTTGTCCAGATAACAGCAAATGCTTGTTTTGGATCTACACCAGCTGGCAATGTTACCTTTTTCTCGGATACGTAAGGGAATTTTACGTAGATGGAGAAGGATTTTTTCTCAGCATATTCGATTTCTGCTTCTGCCAATGCAGTTTCGCAGTGAGTGCACCAGTATACAGTTTTAAGACCTTTATAGATGTGTCCGCGTTTTGCCATTTCGCCGAAGATACCAAGTTGTTTTACTTCGAACTCAGGGCGCAATGTCAAATACGGACGATCCCATTCGCCTAATACACCAAAACGAATGAAGTCTTGTTTTTGTGTTTCTACACACTCCAATGCATATTCCTTACATTTATTGCGCAAGTCCAATGGAGCCATTTCATGACGGTTAAGACCTGTGTTTTTGATAACCGCATGCTCGATTGGCAAACCATGCGTATCCCAACCTGGGATATAACGCGTATAGTGACCAGTCATAGTCTTGTATTTCATAATGATATCCTTCAACGTTTTGTTGAGGGCATGACCGATGTGCAATTTACCGTTCGCATATGGAGGGCCATCATGCAAAATGAAAGGTTTTGCGTCTTTACGCAATTCCAAACGTTTTTGATAAATCTTGTTGTCCTCCCAGAATTTTAAGATTTCTGGTTCACGCTTAGGCAAATTGCCGCGCATTGGGAATTCTGTTTCAGGCAAATGTAACGTCTTACCGTAATCCATGATGTGCTCCTTTTACATAAAAAAATCGCCCGCCCCCGAAGGGACGGACGTCATATCCGTGGTACCACCCTACTGACTCTCGTTACTTGTGAAAGCCACTTAGACATATAACGGTGTTCACCGGCGGCGTTGCCGCTTGCTCCAAAGTGATCCGCACATCTCTAGATTTCCAAACCTTTCAGCCCATGAGTTTGGTCTCTACAAAATCCGTCTGAGACATGCCGTCTTTTTCAACGCAATATTCATATAATAGATAATTATAGGCTGGAAACAACATAATTGTCAAATATATATTCTATTTATACTAATAGACTCATTATACTTATTTGTTCGTATACCTCTAGTATTTAAAATATTCCAACTAACATATAAGAAAAAATCGCTTTATAGAATGCTTAAAAGTATCCCATTTATCTACATCTAAATATAACCCTTTGGAACATTTCACAATAACCCCTTCACGAATCAATATACGTAAGGTCCGTTTATTAATGGCACTGGCCTGTAAAACCTCATATTCTGATAATGCTGAATCCTCTGAACAAGCACCATTATCATGAAAATATTGAACAAGTTTATTTTGCCATCTTGTAATTGTTTCTGCACCAAAAGCCATATTATCACCTCATTACTTTGTAAAATTTTCAAAAACTTTAGTTCGCTGTTCTAAATATAACTTTGTTAACATACAGAATGGATCTTTATTGTCTATAACATTATCATATAAGTAAGATCTTCCTCGACAACCTCCGCCACACATATATTTATAGTCACAACTACTACAACCTTTAACATTATCTACTGTCATATGAGACCATATAGATTCCTTATTTTTTAGAATATTCTTCAAAGAATCCGTTTTAATATCCCCCATCTTCATAGTATCCTTATGAAGCATATGGCATGGATAAACCTCTCCATTTGCTGCAATACTAACCATTTTGCAACCCAATCCACAGCCCACTTTACAACATAGACCCTCTATTCCATCACTATTTCCATTAATAACACTATCTTCTATATAAACATTGTCTCCTTCATTAATTACTTTTACAATTTCATAAATATCATTATCATCTAAAATAAAGTCTGAGAAAGTTTTATCATATGGATCGACTGTAAATATACTGAAATTAAAGGATACTTTTAAACCTTCAGCCAGCCGAATATAATTTCTCATATATTTAATATTCTTTTTATGTAAAGTAAATATCAAATGAACATGTACAAGACTCTTAAAGTGTTCCACAAAATCTAAGACCTTGCCCATTATTCCTTCATTTCTGATAAATCTGGTTTCTCTATTATATCCATCTACAGATACACTTAAACTATCAATGAAGGGGATTGCTTTCTCTACTCGATTCCAATCCATTGTACCATTAGTAATGACCGCAACACTTATATTATGTTTTTTAATATGTGCCAAAATGTCTGCCATATCATTTCTTATAAAAGGTTCTCCACCTGATATAACTAACCGCTCAACCCCACAAGCTGCTAATTGATCAACAATATGCTTTAACTGTGCAGTAGTTAAATCTTTTTGTGTATTTCTTTCTTCTATATACGAGTAACAACCTACACAACTTAAATTACATCTATCCGTCACATGAAGATAGGCATTTTTCAAGACACTAGTGTCTTTTTTAAAATAACCAAACTCATTTAATGCAGCCATAATTTGTTTTTCATCATTATTAAGCGTATCTTCTTCAATTAAGCCTGCTTTCATTCTATTAACGAAGTCTATACCGGCATCATCTAATCCTATTATTGCCCCATTTTCTCCATTGCCAATAATATTTACTCCCTTAATATTAAATAAATATGTTCTATCATGAAGCATGCTGTTCATTTATTAGCCCTCCTTTTTCAATGAGTCTATAGAATAGAAATCCCTTTTTATACAAATCATCAAAATAGCCGACCTCTTTAATAGTTCCATCTTCTATCACAATAATTTCATCATACAGTTTCAAAATATCTTTTTCTAAAAAATGTGTTACATTAATAACAGTTGCATCAAGACTTACAAGTTCCTGTTCCAAAGTTTTCGCTGTAAGATTATCCAGGCCAAAAGAAAACTCATCAACTATAATAATATTCGATTGTTTTAAAAGTGCCCTACATATTTCAATCCGCTTTTTCTCTCCACCGGAGAAGTTATTTCCATTCTCTTGAACAATTGTTTTAATTCCTTTATCCAAACGTTCTATAATCCCCTTTAAATTTGCTTTATCAATGGATTGAGATAGGAGTTCCTCTGAAACAGTATTGCCTAATGTCAAATTGTATTCCAAAGTATCATTAAACATTACGCTATGTTGTTGCATATAAGTGATATTGTCATACACTACTTCATCATTAATTTGATGATAGTCATATTCATCAAAAGTTATGCTTCCTAAATAACTATCATAATAACGTAAAATCAGTTTCAACAATGTCGTCTTACCACTCCCAGATGTGCCTACAATTGCATATTTTTTACCTTTTTTGAAACTAAGATTAATATCATTGAGTATATTTCGTTCTTTTCCGGGATATGCAAAACTTATATGTTTAAA
>CAJZEE010000043.1 GCA_915066865.1 uncultured Veillonella sp. | reverse complement strand
TTATAAAAATATAAAGGGTATTCTATTTATAATGTCGAATACTTAAGTATGTGAAAAATTAGCACTAATTAATTTACTCTGTTATCCGGGAGGTAATTATGAGCGGTTATAACCCATATGAAAACATGTTAAACACATTAGACGTAGCAGCTGAAAAGCTCGGCTATACTCGTAGTGAATACGAAGTATTGCGTCACCCAGAACGGGAACTAAAAGTAGCAGTTCCTCTTCAACTAGACAATGGCGAAGTTCGCGTATACGAAGGCTATCGATGCCAACATTCCACATTGCGTGGTAGTGCTAAGGGCGGTCTTCGCTTCCATCCAGATTCCGACGAAAATGAAGTGCGTGCACTTGCGGCATGGATGACTATTAAAAACGCTATCGCTAACATTCCTTATGGCGGTGGTAAAGGGGGCATCAAAGTCGATCCTAAAACTTTAAACCCTCGTGAGTTAGAACGCTTAACTCGTAACTTCGTACGCCGTATTGCACCTATCATTGGTGTTAATACTGACGTTCCTGCACCAGACGTAAATACGAATGCCCAAATCATGAGCTGGATTGCTGACGAATACAGCACATTAAAAGGCGAATGGAGCCCAGGTATCGTTACAGGTAAACCAATCGAAGTAGGCGGTTCCTTAGGCCGTAATGAAGCGACTGGTCGCGGTTGTCTCATCGCATTGCAAAGCTATCTTGCTAAGAAAAACTTAGATATTAAAAACCTTACAGTTGCAGTTCAAGGCTTTGGTAACGTAGGTTCCGTAGGTGCTCGTCTCATTGCACAAGCAGGTGCAAAAGTTGTGGCTATCGGCGACGTAAGTGTTAACATCTACAATCCTAACGGTCTCGATGTTGAAAAAGCATACGAATATGCTAACTCCCACGGTCGTTCCCTAGAAGGTTACAGCGAACCAGGCATGACTACAATTGGGCCTCAAGAGTTATTGGCTCAACCAGTGGATGTATTGTACATGGCGGCCCTTGAAAACCAATTAAACAAAGACAACATGGAAAATATCCAAGCTAAGATCATCTTGGAAGGCGCTAACGGCCCTACTACTAATGATGCGGATAAATACTTCTATGAAAAGGGCATCGATATCATTCCTGATGTGCTTGCCAACGGTGGTGGCGTAGTTGTATCCTACTACGAATGGGTACAAAACAAAGCAAGCTTCTACTGGACTGAAGAAGAGGTTAATGAAAGATTAACTAAAAATATGCAAAATAGCTTCGAAGCTGTTTGGGAAATGCAACATAAATATAATGTACCTCCTCGTCAAGCAGCATACATGGTTGCTCTTGAACGACTCGTAGTTGAAACTAAGTGGCGTGGCTACAACTGTTAAACTCCTATACCTCCATACATGTTAGCCATGGAAAAGGCGTAAGCTCACATTGAGCTTACGCCTTTTTATTTACCTATATACATAATCGAAACATCTCTTGAGATTCAATTATTTACTTAGTTTTGTCAATAAAACCACTTATTATTTAAAAGCACCTAATAAAGCAGCCACACTAGGACGGCTCATCAAAGCTTTCACCAATACAGAACCAAGAATCGCTGGAACAGTTTGACCCACGATGAGGTTCAACACTAATGGCCAGTACGGTAGGCCAAGTAATGGGCTGAGCCACAATGGCACACATAGTGCAGGCACAAAAACAATGGGAAGCATTGCCCACCAAGCACTAAGGCCAAGCTTGCGCATGCCTACGATGATGCCTGTCGTTACTACACCGACACCAAAGCCCCCTATCATATCGAAGATACCAAGACCACCGAATAGGAAGTTAGAAATGAGGTTGCCAATCCCCATGGGAATCACCAAGAACGGAAAGGCATAAGCAAGTGCATATAATGATGTTGCTATACGAATTTGATACGCCCCGAAGGAAACGCTTTGCGTTACATACAATACAACGATGTACAATGCCACAACCATGGCAGAAATAGTCAATTTGCGTGTAGAAATCATAACACTCACCTCCTCAAAATAAAAAAGCATGGCAAAACTACCATGCTTACAATGCTTATGAATTTCCGTAGTTTTGTTTAGAGACAGGATGGTTTCAAACTGTCTTATTTAGTTGTCGCCTTTAGGCAGTACTAATATATCATATATCTAATATTTTCGCAATTAATTGGGATTAAGGCGGACTTGTAGGATCATCTACGATTAGTATCAAGATTGTAAGGTGGGGGTGGTGGCAGATACCTTTCCTCATCGCTCCACTGGCGAACCGGCCATCGGCCTAGGGCCTTGACCTGCCAAAGTCGCTCTTTGAAAAGGTATCTGCCACCACTTCAAATTTAGCAACTCTGCTTATCCCCTAATACTAGTGACGTACAAGTCCGCCTTGAATCACATATACATGCTACTCTATTAGAATATATGTAAAGTAGTCGCCTAAAAGGCGACTGCTTGTCTAAGCCAGTTTATGGGTATTATAGTGCTGGGTCTTCGACTCCGTTTGCGTGGAAGGCTTTAGCTCTGTCGATGCAGGTACCGCAGTGTCCGCATGGTTTGTCTCCGCCTTCGTAGCAAGACCAGGTTAAGTGGTATGGTACGTTGAGGCGTAGGCCTTCTTTTACGATGTCAGCTTTGTTGGCGTTAATAAAGGGTGCTTCTAAGGAGCATTCTTTACCAGAGCCTTCAAAGATGGCGTCGCCCATAGATTTGTAGAAGTGTTCTGTACAGTCAGGATAGGCATTACCCGCCGCATCATCACTGTGAGCACCGTAATAGATATAACCGCAGTCTAGAGATAGTGCCAAGGATGCTGCCGCAGATAGGAATAGACCATTTCTAAACGGTACATAAGTGCTCACCGTACCCTTCCCTTCTGCATCTTGTTGTTCTTTGTAGGAACCTTGCGGAATGTCTTCACTAGATTGTACTAACAGGGAGCAGTTACTGAAGGCAAATAGCTTGGTAACATCCATCGTTTTACCTTTCATATTATAGTACTCTAAAATAGCTATGGCAGCTTCTAATTCTTTACTATGTTTTTGACCATATTGAATCGATAAGGGCACCACATTGTCTTTACCAAATCGTTCAATGGCGAGGGCCAAACAAGTAGTACTGTCTACGCCACCGCTAAATAGAACAACAGCTTTTTGTTTTTGAGCCATAGTATCTCCTTTTCTATCACAACAGCCTCATCCGTAGATGAGGCTGTGCTTTTACATTCACTAAAATTTTATAGATCAATAACCAATTCTACTGGACAGTGATCGGAGCCAAAGATTTGTTGATGAATCTTCGCTTCTTGGATTTTATCATCAAGGCGTTTGGATGTGATGAAATAGTCAATTCTCCATCCTGTATTCCGTTCACGAGCTTTCCCCATATAGGACCACCAGCTGTATTGCTCAATAGCATCTGGATAGAGGTGACGGAATGTATCTGTAAAGCCTGCCCCTAAGAGTTCTGTCATCTTTGCACGTTCTTCATCGGAGAAGCCCGCATTTTTACGGTTTGTCTTAGGATTTTTTAGGTCGATTTCTTGATGGGCTACATTGAGATCACCACATAGAATGACAGGCTTTTTCTTATCTAATTCAAGTAGATAATTACGGAATGCGTCTTCCCAAGTCATACGATAATCAAGGCGAGCTAATTCACGTTGGCTATTCGGTGTATAACAGCATACCAAATAGAAATTATCGTATTCAGCAGTGATAACACGGCCCTCTTGATCGTGTTCTTCAATACCGATGCCATTAGTTACGGACAATGGCTTAATACGCGTGAATACAGCCGTGCCACTATAGCCTTTCTTAACTGCACTATTCCAATATTGCTCATACCCTGGCAACTCCAAAGAAATTTGATCGGGTTGCAATTTTGTTTCTTGCAGGCAGAAAATATCTGCATCTAATTCATTAAAGGATTCCATGAAACCCTTTGTTACAGCGGCGCGGAGGCCGTTTACATTCCAAGAAATTAATTTCAATTCTTACTCCTTTATAATACTTCTTTATAATACTTCGCATCAATCTAATACTATTCACCGTATTTAACTTGGTGAAAGTCTCTTTCACATAGAATATACGTCAAGTTTTTGCTTAATGTAAGCTAATCTAAAGATTATATGTTAGCAATACTACTGCTTTTTATGTTTCTTAGCATGTCTTGCTTCTGCACGAGCCTTACGGGCGTTTTCGTTGGCCTTAAGATCGCTTTCACGTTTCTCACGGAAATAGTTAGCCACCGCCGACAAGACAAGAATCACTAATACAGTTACATTAAACATACCAGGTCCAAAGGTATAGATGTGATAACACAAATAACCAAAGGCAACGACTGTTAGTAATTGTTTTAATAGATTCATTCGCCCTCCTAAGTTAGTTTAATGTTTCTACACCTGTACTAAGCGGGAAGCCTTCATACGTTACCCAGTCACTAGAACTACCAACATATAAAGCAGATTCAAGGCCTACTTCACTCATGGTTAACAACGCATTGCAGGCAGTCACACCAGACCCACAGTACGTTACAACTGGCCTATTTTGGTAGATTTCGTTGTAATACTCAGCCTCTAAATCTTTCAAGGATTTAGGACCATCTACGGTATAGCCACTTTCATAAAAATGATTAACAGCCCCAGGAATATGCCCTGTCATACCATCCATCGTATCCACTTGAGATCCATCATAACGGAATGGCGCACGAGCATCAATAATAACATGATCTCCGCTTTCACTAGCCTTGAGCACCTCATCGCGACTCATAACCATATCCGTTTGCAACTCGTAGTTAAAAATAGATGGTTCAGCAGGTAACGGGGTCGGCTCTTTAGTTAAGAGATGGCCCTCTCGAACCCATCGTTCAATACCACCGGATAAAACGCGTACATCTGTTAAGCCCATGTAACGTAACGTCCACCAAAGACGGCCCGCTAAGAATAGCCACGAATCATATACTACAACCTTTGAGTTACGAGTGATGCCATAAGACTCAAAGGTATGAGCTAACTGTTCCATATCTGGCAATGGATGACGACCACCATGCTCGCCTAAAGGACCAGTCAAATCCTTGTCTAAATCTACCGCATAAGCCCCCTTAATATGGTCTTTTTTATAATCTTGATACCCTCTAGCATCTAAAATGATGACCTCATCGAGACAAGCTAATAATTCTTTAGGAGTGATAAAATTTGACATATTGTACTCCTTTCTTTGATTATATCGAAAAATACAAATCTTTTAATATTATTATATACGACTACAACGGGATATACAATTTATTTTGGTATAGTAAAAGCTATTTATTCTTGCCATGTAACAACTAGAGTAAACATAAAAAGTCCCTATCTTTGATAGGGACTTTTAGATAATTCAATGTTAAGCTTATAAACGCCTATACATTTCATCTACCGCATCAATATCAGCAGGTAACCAATCTACAGAATATAAGGTTTCTTTAGATAGCCATTTAGCAGCTTCATGTTCTACTAAGGTAATATTAGAATCATTTTTCAACGAACATAAATAACAGTGCATTGTTAAATCAAATTTTTCATAACCGGTATATTCGATAGTAATAATATGCTCTTGAATATTAATATCAGCTTCTAGTTCTTCTTTGATTTCTCTAATAAGAGCTACTTCATGGGGTTCACCAGGTTCAATTTTGCCACCCGGAAATTCCCAACCATCTTTTAAATCACCATATCCACGCTGAGTTGCTAATATGGTATTATCCTTTTTTATAATAGCTGCTACAACTTCAATGTGTTTTCGTTGTTCACTCATAAATATCCTTATCCATTAACAATATAATCATAAATATCATCCCGTACAGGTACTTCGAGTACATATTCTAACTCTACCGCCGCAGTACCATTAACCATAGAAATTTCTTTAGCATTTTCCTGACCAGTAGAATGAATCGGTCCCAAATAATAAAACTCTTTAGACTCTTCATCATCCTTGTTTTTTCTCACAAACAAATGCATAGCAACACCTAGTTCATCAGCATTAAATGCGGTTTGTACATCATCAGAGGCAAAGGTTCTCTTATTTTTAGAAATAGCTTTTAGTAATCCTGGATTCTCAAATCTATCCTCGTATTTAATGGTATCTTGAATATCATCTGCTTTATGATAATTAATAAAAACGGGATATGTCTTTGTTTCTTTATGGAATTTATAACCCCCAATGTTGAGAGGAACTTCGTTTTGAGGCCACTCTAATAATTGGCAAACCTGTTCATACGTATATTTTTCATATAATGCAAATGGTGTATTACCATAAATATTGTCTTTGTACTTCTCATTGAACTGCTTCAATCCATAAGCAATAAGCTCTTGAACTTGTTCCTTAAAATTATTATCCTCTAAAGCCTGTTTAAAGATTCGAGATATACCATAGCTACCATTGGAAAATTCAATAAATTCACTATCGGCAAATGTCTTTTGTGCTACTTGAACACCAAATTGATTTGTCATCATATTGATGAGATTAACACGTCCATATTCCGATAGGTCTACATTATAACTATCAAATAGCTCTTCGGAAACATAATTAATCACATCATCACAACCATCTAGTAATGCTTGCAACAATAGAAGCTCTCTTACACGTATACCGGTCGTTAATTTCTGAGATATAAAATGTAGCATTCTCTCCTGAATCGGTGTAAAGGATATATCATAGTCCTTATCCTTAACCTTTATCAAGAAATGATGATATGACTTAAATTTATTGAAAATTCTACTAATATCAATCGAACCATGATCAGCAAAATCAGAAATTTTAGGAATACGACCTAGTTTGAAGCGTAAATTAAAATAGGCTTCTTTAATTAATTTCATATCGGAAAATCTTGCCGTATCAATAGATTCATAAATGCGTTGTTTTGCAATTTTATCAAAATGTACAGTTGATGTACCTGGAATAATACGATTGCCAGCTTGTACATAACGACGCAATGTATCTTTGTTATAGCTTCTATCACCAGATAAGGCTAATGGAATCATAAAATTATTTGTATAATTTCCAATGAAATCCAAGATAACTACATATTCTTTATCTTCAAATTTACGAAGACCACGTCCAAGTTGTTGAATAAAGATTATAGGGCTTTCAGTTTGACGTAGCATAATAACTTGATTAATTTCTGGAATATCAACACCTTCATTGAAGATATCTACGGTAAAGATATAGTCTAGCTGTTCATCAATACGACCTTGGTACTCTCCTGTGCCAGTTAATCGAGCAATTGCTTTCTCCCTAATTTCTTGACTGTCTTCACCAGTTAAACATATCGTACGATAAATACCACGCTCATTAAAAGCATTAGACAGCTCTTTTGCCTCAACTCGATTGCTACAGAATACTAGCCCCTTTACACGACTACCACTATGTCCAAAATAGCGAATCTTTTCTATAATTTTATCTACCCGCTCTTTTGTAGACAAGTTTGAAAAGGATACCTCCATATCAGAAATATCTTCTTGAGTATCCACCCACAAATCACTAATGCCAAAATAATGAAATGGACATAGTAAGTCTTCTTCTAAAGCCTGTTGTAATCGAATTTCGTAAATAATATTATGGTCAAATAATTCATATAAATCATATCCATCTGTCCGTTCCGGGCTAGCCGTCATTCCCAATAAAAACTGAGGCTCAAAGTATTCAATAATGCGTTGATAGCTATCTGAACCTGCGCGATGCACTTCGTCAATGATAATACAGTCAAACTCCTTTGGAGCATACTGTTTCATTACATCATTACGGCCCATCATTTGCATCGTAGAGAATACATGAGTCGCATTATAGTATTTAGCATTCCCAGAAACTAAACCAAATGTAATAGATGAATCATTATAAATCCGCTCAAAACTAGCGATCGCTTGTTTTGCAATTTGTTCACGATGTACTAAAAATAATATTCTTTTAGGCCTCATTTCTCTCATAGCAAAAGCCGCCGCATAAGTTTTGCCGGTACCCGTAGCAGAGATCAAAAGACCTCTTTTAGCATTATTAGCTCTTAGTTCATTGAAGTTAGCAATAAACTGTTGTTGCATACTATTAGGTTCCAGTTGAGGCAAATCTATTTTTCTAAATTGCTCTGCTACAGTCCTTTGTGAAGTTCGCTCTGGACGCACCCATCTTGGTTTATACCAAGGAATAAAATCTTCATAAGAAATAGAAAATTTTGAATTCCAATACAAGTCAAATTCTTCCATGATTTCTCTAGCATAGGTATCACTGCAATGAGCTTCAGATCTAGTATTCCATTCACGATTTTTCTTTAATGCATTAATAGTTAAATTAGAACTACCAACTATAATCTGATAAGATTCATCTTTTCTAAAAATGTAGCCTTTTGTATGGAATCCATGACCACTACCTTGTGTAGTACAATACACTTTTAACTCAATATTATTTAAATTTCCTAAATCTTCCAAAACTTGTGGACTATTAAAACCAAGATAATCCGTCGTTAACACACGTCCTCGGACGCCACGTTCTTCTAACTCTTTAAGAATTGGTTTTAATGTTAATAAGCCTTCTGGAGTAATAAATGCTACTGATATTAAAAACTCATCACAATTGCGTAATCCATCTTCAATGGCAGATAATACATTACGCCCTTCCCCATTAGCAATAAGTTCCGAAGATGTAGCAAAATTGATTAATTGATTCGATTCTGACATAACGAACTCCCTATATAATGAATACTATACTTGCTATTATACCAGCCGCAGCTACAACGTCTAGAGAGTATATAGTTTTACTTTTAAAAGTATATTTTTATAACAGCTTACAGCCTCATTCATCGTTTAATCGCTAATTATAAATATAAATACATGTCCAAATCTAACATTTTCATCTATTCCTTATAATTATCGTATCTATACGTCTTTTTTGCCACGTAAAGTTGTGATATAATGTAAATAATTACTCTTAGGACATTAGTCTGTCCAAATGGATCCAAAAGAGTTAGTGTGTTTTCAAGGAGCGTGCGCAGTTGAAAAAGGGGTACATCAAGTTAATAGCAGCCATTGTGCTCGGTGCTGCTATTATCGGTGGTGGGATCTATGGGGTGTATACACTCTTATCATCCAATACAACGACAATTTTATATCGATCAACCGTTGACGATAAAATCAACGCCATACGACCTTATATTGTTGCATTAGATGCATATAACTCATACAGTGTAGCCTATGCTAACCAATTACAGCCAACTCTTGAAGAGTTGCGCAATGGGTCTCATAATACGACGATTACCTTACCTAAATATAAGGAACTTAAAGCTGCATTAGAGGTAGCAAAACAAGATAGTTCTACACCCTACGAAGACGTAAACCAAGCGACAAATGACGTCCTCGTAGTACTTGATCAAATTATTCCTATTGCTGATCAGTTGCAATCTTACTATGTGGAACGTCGTTATGAAAAGGATAATTATAAAGGTAGCGATGAGCTAGCAGCTCAATATGTACCTTTAGCAGAACAGTTCTACGCTACATATAATGCATTAGACTTAGCTTTAGATAATCGTAATAATGAGCTTTATAACGAACGCATGACTGAGTATCAGGGAGAAAAGCGGGAAAATGCGGTTAACTTTATAGAGATAAATCTCATAACAGCACAAACTATTGACCTTATTGATCCAGATGGGAATACAGACACCCAAAAGGTAGAATCAAACTTACAACAAATTACACAACGCCTCAATAAATTACAACCTGGTACTACACCAGAAGTACAAAATGCGGTAAGAGAGTATCAAGACTCAGTAAAAGAATTTGTTGCAGAGGCACGCAACTACATTATTATCAACTCATCTTATGGCGAAGCTTATACGCAATTATTTACCAAGTATAATAAAATGATTGGCAAGGCCAATGCAGTTAACATGGCAGACTTAGATGTAACAGAAAAAAAATAATATTTAGATAACACAAAGGACTAGCCCATGCGAGCTAGTCCTTTTATTTTTATGTAAGCAGCAAACTTTATTTCTTTTTCAAATCTTTTGTAATGATGTAATATTCAGACGGTGTTATCTTGATACCATCAATATGTTTATTACCTACAATATTAATTTTAGGATACCCAAGGAATAATGCTACAGCGTTATCTAACATCAGTTGTTGGGCATTGATAACCGCATTACGACGCACCACTGGATCGCTACTACTTTCACCAAGAGCCAACAATTCATCGAAACGAGGATTAGAGAAGCCAGACCCATTAGTTTCAACGCCTATACCCCAATATTGTTTCAAGAACCATACTGGTTGACCCGTATTAGCGGTTACAACACTGGAGATAATCATATCATAATCACCAGATTGAGATAATGTGTCGATAACCGCATAATCTACGATTTTAATTCGTAAATCTACACCGATTTTTTTGTAGTCCGCTTGCAATGCTTCCGCATATAATGGCAATTCAGGACGAGTTGTGTAGGCATAAAAATCAAGTACGAGGTTTTCACCGTCTTTATCTACAATACCGTCGCCATTTGTATCTTCATAACCTTCACGTTTCAGTAATTCTTTAGCACGTTCTACATTATATTTATTAGGATCACGCAATTGGTTAAAGCCATAGTCTATGGATGGTGGCAATGGAGCCTTACCGGCTACGAAGGTATCCTTCATGAGGTTCTTCGCATAAGACTCACGGTCTGCTGCTGCAATGAGGGCTGCACGAAGATTAGGATTCTGTAGTTTCCCTTTTTGCCCTATACGAACAAATACGTCACGCAAGGAAGCCACTTCATAGATAGTGAATTTCTTATCATTTTGGAAGATACTATATTCACCAGGTCCAATGTTAACGGCCATATCTACATCGCCCGCTTGTAACGCCATAGCACGAGTATTCGCATCATTAATAGATGGGATTTCAACCTTAGCAAAGCCTGCCTTGCCATCCCAGTAATTATCATTGCGCTTTAGTTCAGCACGCTCTTTTGTGAAAGAGGATACTACATATGGACCAGTACCAATAGGACCTTCCTTTGCAATATCACGACCATTCGCCTCTGCTGTCACATCCATAATCAAAAACAATGGATCTCCTAACAAGTTGGGCAAATTATAATATTCCTTGTCAGTCTTGATGGTCAACTCCTGACCGTTAGCAGTAATTTCTGTATAGTTAAAGAACGTTTTTGCTCGTTTACTTTTAGCAAAAGTTCGTTCTAAAGATGCTTTTACCGCCTCAGCTGTCAAACTATTACCATTTGAGAATTTAACTTTATCATTGATGGTGAAAGTCCATGTTAACTTGTCATCACCTTGCTTCCAAGAGGTGGCAAGCCAAGGCGTTGCTTTCATTTGATCATCAAACTTGATAAGCGTTTCACCTATACCAAATCGTACAACGGCCCAACTAAAATAATTTTCCGTTGGTTCTAATGTGCCAGCAAAACTAATAGCCCCTACCTTTAATACATCATTAGATGAAGCAGAATCTTGATTCATACAACCAATAGTCCCGAGCATAGTCACACCAAGGGTCATACCAATTAGTAAAGCCTTGCGTAATCCTTTCATTTATACACCTAACCTTTCTACACACATTAACTATCTATTTATACTCAGATACTCACTATTTTTTGCATTAACATAATCTAGTAAATATAACCTGCTTTTACAATAGTTAATATAAAGAGAATCTATGTACATCACTTCATATGAGCATATCTTATTATACCCATAGGGGTATATTTTATACAGTCAACTATACTATAGATTAGGTGTTAACACAATGTATAATTTGAGAAACATTTCAATATATCTATTAAAAAATTTCATATCTTAACTATGCATAAAAATAGCAGTTAGTCTTGAAACTAACTGCTATTTTAAGTTTACCTATCCGATGTAACTCTCTACATTTCAAATTTATACTTTTGAAATTTTGAAAGTAAATTTTCCTATTAAGCTTCTAATGCAGCCTCATCCAAGGTAAGCGGCTTATGATCTTGACCAATTTCAAAGATAGAGCTCAATAAAACCTTTGTATATGGATGTTTTGCATCCGCCAAGTGGAAAGCATCTAGTTCTTCAACGATAGCACCTTTGTACATTACGACCACCTTGTGGCACATAGTACGAATAAAGGCAATATCATGAGCAATAAATAGGTATGTTAAATTTTTCTTTTTTTGTAAACGCGCCAAAAGGTACGCAATGGAGTCTTGTACAGATACATCTAGGGCACTAGTAGCCTCGTCTAACACGAGGATTTCGGGCTCTAAAACGATAGCACGAGCAATGGCAACACGTTGGCGTTGACCACCAGACATTTCATGAGGATAGCGATGCATAAACTCGCGAGGTAAATCTACCATTTCCAGGTAGTCACCTGCGATTTGCTCTTCTTTTCCCTTTTCAAGAAGACCAAAATTATAAAGTGGCTCAAGAATGATATCTTTAACCTTCATACGTGGGTTAAAAGCTGCAGATGGATCTTGGAATACCATTTGAATCTTTTTACGATATTCTTTCGTTTGTTCAGAATTCATATGTTGAATCTCTACACCCTCTACATAAATCTCGCCTTCCGTAATAGGAAGCATTTTCATGATCATACGAACCAATGTTGTTTTCCCAGAGCCAGATTCCCCTACAATCCCAAGGGACTGACCTTTTTCGAGAGTTATATTAATATCCTTACATGCTTCAAGCTCACCACCAGTAGGAAGTGGGAATCGTTTACATACATTCTTAATTTCTACTGCGTAATTAGTCAATGTAACGACCTCCTCCCAATGTTGGCACAGCGTCTTTTAGTTGTTTCGTATATTCATTAGATGGATTTTCCAAAATGTCTTGTGGGGTTCCAGCATCTACAACACGGCCCTTTTTCATAACAATAATATAGTCAGACATATACGCTGCTACACCAAGGTTATGAGTTACCATGACTATTGCAGAATTATGCTCTTTAGCTAGTTCAAGCATTTGCATAACCACTTGAGATTGTGTTGTTACATCGAGTGCAGATGTCGGTTCGTCACCGATGAGTAATGCTGGGTCCAATGCTAACGCCATAGCAATACCAACACGTTGACGTTGACCACCAGATAATTCGTGTGGATAACGGCGCAATATATCCGCTCCATTAGGAAGAGATACAGATTCTAATAACTCAATTGCTCGTCGATCACATTCATCATTAGTGATTTCAATATGAGATGTAAACAATTCTCTAAATTGTTTACCAATGCGAACAATTGGATCTAATGCACTACCACTATCTTGGAAAATCATAGCCATATCTTTACCACGTATGGCTCTCCATTCTGACTTAGATAGGGTACGAAGGTTGTGACCGTTAAAGATCATTGTACCGTCTGTAACCTCACCACCTACAGGTAATAAACCCATGAGGGCCCGGATTACAGTAGTTTTACCGGATCCGGACTCACCTACAATGGTTAATACCTTACCGCGTTCCAAGGTAAAGTTCACATCCATAACAGCAGGCACACCTTGGTACGCAATGTTAAGGTTTTCTACAGTTAGTATGTTTTCTGCCATTATAGCTCCTCACTATTTTGTAATTTTGTTAGTAATCCAGTAGTAATCACTTGGGTACATTACAGCACCTTTCAAGTAAGAACCTGTAACGATATTAGTTTTAGGATAGCCTAAGAATAATGCAGCACCATCATTCATCAACAATTGTTGAATTTGCATTGCGTAATCACGACGTTTTGCTGGGTCGAATTCAGTTTCAGCTGCATCTAACAATTGGTCAACTTGTGGATTGGAGTAACCAGAACCATTTTGAGGGTTGGAGCCATTGTTGTTAGTGTGCCAATAGTTAGCCAAGAACCAGATTGGATCACCTGTATTAGCTGTTACAATGTTGGAGATAAGCATATCATAGTCGCCGTCTTGACCCATTTTATCGATCAAGTTATAGTCAACTGTTTTGATTTTCATATCGATGCCAACCTTTTTAAGGTCTGCTTGAACAGCTTCTGCATAAAGTGGTAATTCTGCACGAGAGTTATATACTATGAAGTTGAATGTTAATGGTTTGCCATCTTTATCAAGGATCCCATCGCCATCAGTATCTTTCCAACCATCTTCAGCCAACAATTGTTTAGAACGTTCAGGATTATACGCATTAGGATCTTTCAAATCGTTGAAGCCATAGTCCATGGATGGTGGAATTGGAGCAGAACCAGGAATAAATGTACCTTTTAACAATACATCAGCATAGTTTTTACGGTCTGTTGCAGAGATAACTGCAGCACGAACTTTGTCATCCCCAAGAATACCTTTTTGATTAATACGGGCCAATACGACACGAAGAGATGCGATTTCATCTACTTTGAATTTATCATTGCCTTGGAATAAACCAATTTCACCAGGACCGATGTTAACAGCCATATCTACGTCGCCAGATTGTAAGCTCAAAGCACGCGTATTAGGATCATCGATGGAAGGAATTTCTACAGTTTTAAATGGTACTGTACCATCCCAGTAGTTTTCGTTCGCAGCCATTTCAGCACGTTCTTTAGTGAAGGATTTAACTACATATGGGCCTGTACCGATAGGACCTTCCTTCGCAAAGTTACGGCCATCTTTTTCAGCTTGAACGTCAACGATTAGGAACAACGGATCCGCTAAAAGGCCAGGCATATTAGGATATTCTTTTGTTGTATGAATAACTAATTGTTGACCATTAGCTTCCATAGAGTCATATTCAAAGAATGTTTTCGCACGATTAGACTTTGCAAAAGCACGTTCAATAGACGCCTTTACAGCTGCTGCATCAACTTTTTTACCATTGGAGAATTTCACCTTATCATTGATTGTGAAAGTCCACGTTTTATGGTCTGGGGATACTTCCCATTTAGATGCAATCCATGGTTGAGGTTTCATTTGTTCGTCAAACTTAGCCAATGTTTCACCTACACCATAGCGCATTACAACCCATGCGAAGAAGTTTTCTGTAGGTTCTAATGTGGATGCGAAGTTAGTAACGCCTACTTTTAATACATCTTTGTTAGCAGCACCATTATTATCAGACCCACAACCAGCTATGAAGGAACCCATCATTACAATACTAAGACCTGCTAATAGGGCCTTTTTCCAAGATTTTTTCATTTAAAATCTCCTTTTACAACTACATGTAAAACATAAAAACATTTAACATCATCACTATCTAAAATAGTTGTGATGGAAAAACCATAATTTCTTACCAATCATAATGAAACTTTCACTAGATAAAGATTCAAATTTATGAAGGTAAAAACAATTTTATCCTTGATTTTTTGGATCCACTACATCTCGTAAGGAGTCAGACCAAAGATTAAAAATAGCAACCACGATAAGGATGGACATACCAGGGAATGCCATGAGCCATGGACTCGTTTGCAAGTACTGGCGACCCTCGTTAAGCATAAGACCCCATTCTGGAGTCGGTGGCTGAGCACCAAAGCCAAGGAAGGATAAACCTGCTACCTCAATCATGATAGCCCCGATATCTAATGCACCTGTTGTAATAACGAGAGGCATAATATTAGGAATGATATGACGTCTGATGATGGCCGTCGTAGATGCGCCCATCATAACAGCAGCCGTTACATATTCCTCACCGCGCACCTTGAGCGTCATAGAACGTACAATACGAGCATATTTTGCCCAACCTACAACAGATAAGGCTAAAATCGTATTTACAATGCTACCACCTAGAATACCAGCAATAGCAATAGCCAATACGATACCAGGGAATGATAACATGATGTCTGCTAAACGCATAAGAACCATTTCAACTTTACCGCCAAAATAGCCTGCTATAGCACCGATGATAGTACCAATGCTCACCATGATAACGACGATGGATACGCCCATGAACAAGGATAATTGAGTACCATAAATGATACGAGATAATACATCACGTCCTAATTTATCTGTACCAAACCAATGTTGGCTGCTTGGTGCTTGCAATGCCTGACTTATATTTGAGGTGAAAGCATCGCCCGGTGCAAGCCAGGGTGCAAAGATAGCGATGAGAACAATGATAATCATCAACCCACTATAGAAAGAGAACAATTTATGTTTTTGAATAAATTCTGCCATTATGCTCTCTCCCTTTTCAATCTAGGGTCTAATAAGATATATGATGCATCAACCAATGCGTTAATACACATATATGCTAAAGCAACCCACAACACAAAACCTTCAATCAATGGATAATCGCGCATAGTAATAGCATAAATTGCCATATTCCCAAGTCCCGGCCAAGAGAATACCATTTCTACGACTGCCACACCACCTAGTAACCAACCAATAACAACACCAAGAATAGTGATGAGTGGTAACACCGCATTAGGTAAAATATGACCGAATAAAATTTTTATCTCACTAACACCGCGAGCACGAGCGCCAATAACATAATCCTTTTGCATTTCCTCAAGGATAACGAGCCGCACTTGACGCATGTATTTAGACCCAACAACAACTGCCAAAGTAATAGCGGGCAAAATAACACCAGACGCAGTCACTCGAGAGGATGCAATCGGTACAAGGCCCAATTTAAGACCGAAGATGTAAATCAGTACAAGACCTAACCAGAACGTAGGCATAGATACGCCTACGAAGGATAGAAATCTCAACACATAATCAACCCATTTGTTACGATTTAAGGCGCTTATAATACCTGCAGGCAATGCATAGAGCAGCGTAAATACTAAAGCCGTACCCGCTAACATTAATGTACCTGGTAAAGCCTCCAACATACGATCTACTACTGGTTTTTTAGCAGAATAACTCATCCCTAAATCACCTTGTGCGGCATTGACGACCCAGTTTGCATACTGTACTACAAATGGTTTATCTAACCCAAGCTGAGCCCGAGTTTCATCGATAAGCTCCTGAGATACGATAGTATCTGCCGTTTCAAGTAACATCGTTACTGGGTCACCTGGTGCTAAATAGGTGAGACAAAATGTCAAAAATGTGATGCCAAACAAGGTAACAATAAATTGCCCCAATTGTTTGACAAAGCGTTTGCCCATAGGCGCCTCCTAAACTCTCTAAACACTAACAACAATTCAAATGACAAACTAATGGTACTAGCTTTTTTATATAGCGATGAAGCTTAAAGGCTAGGGAACGAAAAAAGGTTAGTCGCCCGACTAACCCAAATTAAGCACAGCATATGCATACCATGCCTTTAGAGCAGGCTTTCTGACTCTGATTCATCGCAATATTTCGGCCTTCCCAGTTTCCCAGTGACCCTATAATGAAACCTTGCTCCTCATTACAGCTATTTACATAGTATGGGTTTTTCACCCATTTTCCTCTTTTACGCTCGGTAAATACCGACACTCACTAGTTCATTCATTTTTATCGATTATAAATATACTATATTAACACTCTATTTACAATACATATACCCCTTATGGGTATATGTATTTCGCATATTTTCAATATAATTTTTATACTGATAAAAAATATTGATTAATGATTAAATTCACAATCCTGCATAAAATTATATAAATTAACTTA
>CAJZEE010000042.1 GCA_915066865.1 uncultured Veillonella sp. | reverse complement strand
AGAGTTCAGACGTGTGCTCTTCCGATCTTTTCTCAAATTTAGCGCAATCTCTATCTAATTGTTTATACTCCTCTATAGTATTATAAATATATTCTATAGTTTTTAACCTTTAAAAGTAGGAAAAATATAGATGGTTACTGTGATATCTGTCACTTTAAAATCTCTTGGTGGAGGATAGTCTTATCTATGAAAATGGATACTTTTACAAAAAATAAAAATCTATATTCCGAAGAATATAGACCCATCTGTATGCATTAATAAAGTATTTTAAAGATTATACGAATTTAAAGATTATACGAAAAAGACTGGTGAAAGATACTTTCACCAGCCTCATAGGTCAATATATTTTATTTTTCCACTGTATCTTCAATCGGAGTAGGAGGTACGGAGGAGTCTGTAGTTTGACCATCGCCCCACCATACGATGCCATATGTGTGATTTAGGATGGAACGGTTAAATACAGGCGTTTCAATACCTGCTTTGCGTTGTTTGATATAGTCGTCAAGGGCAAGACCTGCTGTGCGCCCCATGCGTACGATGGAACTTACGTTAGTTAATACTAAGAAAGCCATGAATAAATCGGCTAGATTCCATACGAGATCTAGAGAAGCAATAGAGCCAACAAATGTCATAAGAATTACGCCAATACGGAACAAATGTAGGTAGAATCGTTTATTTGTTAAGTGGCTGATATTGATTTCACCGTAGTAATAGTTACCAATTAAGGAACTAAAGGAGAACATAACGATGAAAATGGCTACGGCTGTAGGCGCCCAAGAACCAAGTTGTTGAGCTAGATTATGTTGTACAAGAGCAATGCCTGTTAGACCTGTAGTGCTGTAATCACCCACGATGAGTACGATGAAAGCAGAAGCTGTACAAATGATGAATGTATCAAGGAATACGCCGAATGCTTGTACAAGACCTTGTTCTACAGGGTGGTTAACAGCTGCCGTAGCGGCTGCGTTTGGAACAGAACCTTCCCCGGCTTCGTTAGAGAAGAGCCCCCGTTTGATACCATTCATAACAGTAGCACCTAATAAGCCACCACCTGCTGCAACAGGCTCAAATGCGGAGGCGAAAATAGTATAGATTACATGTGGGAATTGGGTGATATTCATAATTACCACAAATAATGCAGTAGCAATGTATAGAATCGCCATGATAGGAACAATGATTTCAGATGCTTTTGCAACGCGGTTGATACCACCGAATATGATAATACCAAGAAGGACTGCTACTACAGCGCCTGTATAGGACACATCAAGGTTAAATACCTGGAGAGATGCAGCCAAAGTATTGGCTTGTACAGAATTGTAAATCCAACCATAGGTAATACTGATTAAAATAGCAAATAGAACAGATAATGCCTTGTTGTTTAGACCATACCGAATATAGTAAGCTGGTCCGCCATAGAAACCGCCCTTAGCAACAGGTTCTTTGTAGATTTGTGCTAATGTAGATTCGATGAAGCCCGTGGCAGCACCGATGAGTGCGATAACCCACATCCAGAAAATAGCACCAGGGCCACCAAGTACAACGGCAATAGCTATACCTGCGATGTTACCAACACCTACACGAGATGCGGTACTAACACAGAATGCTTGAAATGAGGATACATGGTTCTTTTCTGTAGAGCTACCTGCGCCGTTAATTACGAGGCGAATCATTTCTTTAATCATGCGAATTTGTACAAAATTCGTTGTCATCGTAAAGAAGAGACCTGCGCCGATAAGAATAAAAATGATGAAATAACTCCATAAATAACCGTTTATGGTGGATATAGCATCATTAAGCATTGCTTCCATAAAAACTCCCTTTCTTATAAAAAATCCATATTTCATACTAATCAATGATATTGTATCAATTTCTATAGACTATGTAAAACAAAAATCCTTCACAAATAGGAAGGATTTTGCTTTATATAGTATTTTGTAGGATGTTTTTTATGCCTTAGTAAATTCTTGTGACTCTTCCATTCCTTGCAACAAGGTTTGTTCAGAATGTTCCATGTGAATTCGAGCTAGTTTACGAGCTTGTGCGGCATTGTGAGAGGCAATGGCTTCCACTAATTGACGATGTTCCTCCCAAGTTTTTCTAAGACGACCTGGTTGGTTCATAGAAAAACTACGGAAGCGGTAGGTTTGTTCTCGCAAATTGTGAACAATATCCGCCAATCTTTCATTACGAGATGCGCGGTAGAGGACTTCGTGGAATTCTACGTCCGCAGCCACAACGGATTCCATATTTTTGTTTTCCATATGATCGCCGATTTCTACAAGCATTCTCTCCAGCGTTTCGATTTCCTCTTCTGTAATGCGTTCTGCTGCAAGGCCTGCCGCAAGTTCTTCCAGGGCAGAACGGATTTCAAATACTTGCGTGATATCCTTCAAAGAGATGTTGGCAACGTAGGTGCCGCGGCGAGGCACCATAACGACAAAGCCTTCTAGTTCAAGTTTACGTATGGCTTCACGAATGGGGGTACGACTTACACCTAACTCTTCGGCAAGGGGAATTTCCATGAGGCGCTCCCCAGGTTTTAACACCCCATCTTGGATGGCTTGACGCAATGTTTCACTTACCACTTCTCTTAGTGGTTTATACGCATCGAGTCGTATAGGTTGTAACCGTTTTGTCATACTAAGTCCTCCTGTGTACATGTTTTAGTAATGAGTGACAGCCAATCATGACCAGCTGCTTTAATCTCTTCTTGTAATTGTAAGGCTTCCATAGGTTTGTTAAGTAATACTACCATCGTAGGACCGCTTCCTGTCATGATGGTTGGGTAACCACGGCTAGTGAAAAACTCCTTACATATTCCTAGTTCTTCGTGATCTGGGAATAATAATTCTTCGAAAGTATTAGCGCTACTAGTGAAAGCAGATTGTAAATCATTATTCTGAAGATGATTCAGAACGGTATCGATTGTTTTTGCGGTGGCATTAGATTTACCACTGAAGCGACCATAAGCAATCGCTGTAGAAATAGATACCTTTGGCTTTACTAGTAATAGCCAATGTGCCTCTGGCGATTGGCTATAGGTTAACACTTCGCCACGACCTGTTCCGCGAGCGGTACCACCTTGTAGTAGGAACGGCACATCAGATCCGAGTGAGGCACCAATGTTTAAAAGTTCCTCTTGTGTGAGCCGTAAGTCCCAAAAGCGGTTGAGACCTAATAACATGGCCGCTGCGTCTGCACTACCGCCACCAAGACCCGCTTGAATAGGAACGCGTTTTAATAGGTGGATGGCGGCACCGGCTTTACAACCCGTATAGGCTTGTATGGCACGCAACGCTTTGAGCGCGAGATTATCTTCTCCATAGCTTACGAGCTTTTGCATGTAATCGGGTAACTCAGGAGCGCCACCAGAAAAGACTACGGAATGATGCTTAGCGAAATAAATAGAATCACTAAGGCGAATCGATTGAAATATAGAATCGATGTCGTGGTATCCATCGTCACGCTTGCCTGTAATAGCAAGCCCAATATTAATTTTGCTGCAACCGAGTTGCTCAAAACTTTTACTCATAATAGCCTCGTTTGTAATGTACAAAATATATGCAGTTTATATGTTTATTTTATACTGTTATAAAGTGATTGAAAATAACCATTAAGTGGTTTATGATGATTTTGTATATACCTGTTGTTTGATTATTAAAAGCATTGTAAACAGTGTATGTTTTAATTAGTTCATTATAGAATATTTATAGTGAAATGGCAATTTGGAGGGAGCTATGTTCGCCAAGTATAAAGATGTTGTCTATCAATGTGTCATAGTTGCTGTTGGTTGTGCAATTTTTGGCGCTGGTTTAGATGCCTTTGTACTACCTCACAAACTGGTTAGTACTGGTATTAGTGGGGTAGGGTTGATTTTGTATTATCTAACGGGATTATCCGTTGGTTCTTGGAACGTTATTTTGAACGTCCCTATATTTTGGGCTGCTTGGAAGTGGCTTGGTAAACGTGTAGTGCTTAATACTTTGTATGGTACGCTCATGTTATCGTGGATGATTGATCTGTTTAGTTTCTTGCAATATGACATGATTATTAAGGATCCACTACTCAGTTCTATGATGGCAGGTATCACAACTGGACTAGGACTTGGTATCGTCTACCGTGTAGGTGGTAATACAGGAGGCCTTGATCCAATTGCACTTATCGTTCGCAAATATTATGGTCTTCAAATGGGGTCCATTAATAGCGCTATCAACTGTGCCATCCTCTTAGTTGCTGTCGGCGTTGTTGGACTTGAAGCGGTAGCTGTAACTCTTATCAGTGTGTATGTGTATACTATTATTACAAATAAGGTGGTAATCGGCTTTAATCAACGTAAAGTTGCTTTTATCATTACCTATCGCACCGATGAAGTATGTGAGTGTATTATCAATAAGGTTGGTCGTGGTGCCACTATTATTAATGGTATTGGTGCCTATACACGGACGCCTAAGCAAATTGTGATGGTTGCCGTTAACTTGCTGCAGGTAAATAAATTGAAAGAGGTTATTCAAGAAGCGGACCCAAATGTGTTTATCTTGATTACTGATGCCCAAGAGGTTATCGGTCAAGGTTTTACTCAACCTATTGTTCCTGCGGAAATATCTAAACAGCTGAAATCACAAGATATAACTACCGAAGCGAACAATAATGTTGTAATAGATGAAAATAGTTGTAACAGATAAAAATAAAGAATTATGATAAAATCTCTGGCTGTTGTCATCTTATATTAATTATGCGTAAATATAATATTTTATGAATGATACATACATTTTGAAAATAATTTAATGTAATTGATCGAATATCAAGGTTGTAAAATGAGAGGGCTTGCCCTCAAGATAAGATTAGAGGTTTCTATGACTCATAAATTAGCAGGTACTCCTGTACAAGAACAAGATATTATCGATGTGCAAACCCTTGTGGATGCATATTTTGATAATGCTCCGGATATTACAGATCCGACACAACTCGTATCCTTTGGTACATCTGGCCATCGCGGTACATCTTTAAATGGTACTTTTACAGATTTACATGTGGCGGCTATTACACAAGCTATTTGTGATGGCCGTGGTCAATTCGGTGCCACAGGTCCGCTTTTTGTCGGTCAAGACACACATGCTTTATCTCAGCCAGCCCTTGTAACGGTTCTAGAGGTTCTTGCTGGCAATGGTGTAACGGCAATGGTTGATTCCGATATGGATTTCGTTCCGACGCCATCTATATCTCGGGCCATTATTCGTTATAATGAAAGCCACGATGATAAGGCAGATGGTATCGTGATTACGCCATCTCATAATCCTCCAGATAACGGTGGCATCAAGTATAACGCTACTAATGGCGGTCCGGCGGATACTCTCGTTACAAAATGGATTGAAACTCGAGCTAATGAGTATGTTCGTGCATATTGTGAACTAGAAGGGTTCAAACGTATTAGCATCGACAATATTGAACCTGACCAACAAGTTCCGTATGACTATAAAGGCCTGTACGTAGAAGAACTGTCTTCTATTATTAATATGGAGGCAATACAAAGTGCAAAACCTAAGGTCCTCGTTAATGCCCTCGGCGGTAGTGGACTAGGTTATTGGCGAGCTATTAAAGAGCGCTATAATCTCAACATGGATATTATCAATGATGAATATGATCCAACTTTTAGCTTTATGACCTATGACCATGATGGTAAGGTCCGCATGGATTGTTCCTCCGAATACGCTATGGCCGATGTTATCAAGCAAATTGGTAATTACGATTTGGCTGTTGGTAACGATCCCGATTATGATCGTTATGGTATTGTTAGTGCAGAAGGGCTTGCTTCACCAAATGCATTCCTCGTAGCCGCTGCCGATTATCTATTCACAACCCGTGGTTGGAAGGATAAAGGGGTAGGCAAAACGGTTGTTTGTACAACCATGATTGATAAGTGGGCATCCGTTAAAGAAATTCCTGTGTATGAAGTTCCGGTAGGCTTTAAATACTTTAGTTCTCTATTATTCGATGGGGAAATTGGCATTGGAGGCGAAGAATCTGCTGGTGCATCGTTCCTTAAAAAAGATGGTACCGTATGGACCACAGATAAAGATGGTATGATTATGGCTCTCTTAGCAATGGAGATGTATGCTGTAATGGGCGCAACTGTTGAGAGACTATATAACAATATTGTGGAAGGCTGTGGGGATCCACGATTTGGTCGTATTGATGCGCCTTGTACAAAGGTGGCCAAGGCTAAGTTGAAACAATTAAATGCAAGCTCCATTACGGCTACCGAAGTAGATGGTGATGCGATTACTAATGTTCGCACTACTTCTCTGTATAAAGATATGCCTATTGATGGCGTTCGTGTGGAAACGGAAACAGGCTGGTTTGTAGCACGTCCATCTGGTACTGAAGATTTATATAAAATTTATGGTGAAAGCTATAAAGGTGACAAAGGTCTTATTGCATTGTTAACTGCTGGTGAAGAGATTGTAACAAGTGCTTTGTCTGACGAAGTATAACATATTGTTTTCACTAGAAAACTCATAAAGATTTCACTCATGAAAAATAATAAATGTGTTATAATATATTAATATAGTTTATTGAATGCCCTATACTGGCTATATAGTTTGTAGTGCTTAGAGAAGGTGATGTTATGAAATTAGTTGTTACCGTTGTCGGCGTAGACCGCGTTGGTATCATTGCTGGGGTTAGTACCGTACTCGCTAACTACGGTGTAAATATTATGTCGATAAATCAGACCATCCTTGATGGTGTTTTCAATATGATTATGATGTGTGAAACCAAGTCTGAAGATATGAAAAATCTTACAGCTATCCAAGAGGCTTTGACGACTCAAGGTAAAGAACTAGGTGTTGAAATCCGTGCACAACATGCTGATATTTTCTTGAGCATGCACCGTGTAGGATAGGAGGCACTATGTTATCTATCGACAATATTTTAGAAACGAATCAGATGATTCACGATAATAAGCTTGATGTGCGCACTATTACGATGGGGATTAGCTTGCTAGAATGTGCATCTAGTTCTGGTAAAGAGCTGTGTGACCGTATTTATGACCGTATTACAAAAGAGGCAGAACATCTTGTATCTACAGGGGAAGATATTGAGCGAGAATTCGGCATTCCTATTATCAATAAGCGTATTTCTGTAACACCCATTTCTCTAGTTGCAGGGGGGAGTGATTTAACAGCTTATGTTCCTGTGGCGGAAGCTATGGATCGTGCTGCAAAAACTGTAGGTGTTAATTTTATTGGTGGCTTTTCTGCGCTTGTAACAAAGGGCGCCACTCGAGCTGACCGCATTTTGATTGACTCTATTCCTGAAGCGCTGGCAACTACGGATATCGTTTGTAGCTCTGTTGCTGTGGGCTCTACTAAAACTGGTATCAACATGGACGCAGTGCGAGACATGGGAATCATCGTTAAGAAAACTGCAGAGCTTACAAAGGATAATGATGCTCTTGGTTGCGCTAAGCTCGTAATTTTCTGTAATCCTGTAGAGGATAACCCGTTTATGGCGGGTGCTTTCTTCGGGGTAACAGAAGGGGATAGTGCTATTTCTGTAGGTGTATCTGGCCCGGGCGTTGTAAAACATGCGCTTGAATCCGTTCGAGGTCAATCCTTTGACGTTGTAGCAGAAACGATTAAACGTACTGCTTTCAAAATCACGCGCGTAGGTCAATTGGTAGCCCAAGAGGCATCCCGTCGTCTCGGTAAACCATTTGGTATTATTGATTTATCTTTGGCACCAACGCCAGCTGTAGGTGACTCTGTAGCTCATGTTCTTGAAGAAATGGGCTTGTCCTCTTGTGGTTGTCATGGTACCACAGCGGCACTAGCATTACTTAATGATGCGGTGAAAAAAGGTGGTCTTATGGCTTCCTCTCACGTAGGTGGTCTTAGTGGTGCATTCATTCCTGTCTCGGAAGATGCAGGCATGATTGATGCTGTATCCTGTGGCAGTTTGACGCTTGATAAATTAGAGGCCATGACATGTGTTTGTTCTGTAGGGCTTGATATGATTGCTATTCCTGGAGACACTACTGCTGACACCATTTCTGCTATCATTGCAGATGAATCAGCAATTGGTATGATTAATAATAAGACAACTGCGGTTCGTGTAATTCCTGTACCTGGTAAGACTGTTGGAGAGGTTGTTGAATTTGGTGGATTATTAGGTTATGCTCCTATTATCGAAGTGAGTCCATATAGTGCAGCCGAGTTCATCGCCCGTGGTGGCAGAATTCCTGCTCCTATTCGTAGCTTAACGAACTAATCCGTTTTTACAACCTACTTGTTGGAGGTGTCTTATGAGTGAATATGTGCTCGATTATGTGTGGGCCTTTGCACTAGCGCTCATCATAACCTTTGCACTTACCCCATTGGTAAAACGCTTTGCCGTTGCTGTTGGGGCAATAGATAAACCTGATGCTCGAAAGGTGCATCATGGTGCGATTCCACGACTTGGTGGATTAGCAATCTTTCTCGGTTATGTGGGATCGGTTCTTTTTAACGATTCCATTCCGCATGATCATAAATTGTTTGGGTTTGTCCTTGGTACAGTCATTTTGGTGCTAGTTGGTATTTGGGACGACATTAAACAAATTGAGCCAAAAACTAAGTTAATGGGCCAAATTATAGCCGCCGCTATCCTAGTGGCTTATGATATTCGAGTAGATTTCATCAACCTTCCTTGGGGTGGTGTAGTATATCTCAAGTATTGGGCTATCCCATTGACTATTTTCTGGATAGTTGGTTTTACAAATATTGTAAACCTTATCGATGGCCTTGATGGCTTGGCTGCAGGTATTTCTTTTATCGCATGTATCGCTGTTTGTGCAATGACATTGCAACTAGGTCAAACTGATCTTGCTTGTATCTCTCTTGCCTTAGCAGGTGCGACTGTAGGTTTCTTGCGGTATAACTTTAACCCTGCAAAAATATTCATGGGTGATACGGGATCCATGTTGTTAGGCTATACATTAGCGGCTATTTCCGTTATGGGGGCCGTAAAGACGGCTGCTACGATTGCTCTAGTGGTACCTGCTATTGTGTTAGGATTGCCTATTTTGGATACCTTATTTGCCATTGTGCGCCGTAAAATCAGTGGACGTCCAATCTTTAAACCCGATAAAGGTCATGTTCACCATCGCTTGTTGGCACAAGGGTTAACACAAAAGCAAGCTGTATTGTTGATGTATGCAGTAACAGCTCTTTTCGGCGGTGTATCTGTTATCGTTGCAGAGGTTAATGCTTGGGTCGGCGCGACCTTGGTATTAGTAATTTTCTTGTGTAGTATTTATATTGCACGACGTCTTGGCGTTATCATGCATAGTGATGCGGCAGGGCATCCGTTACCACGTCCTACAATTGAACGTAGCGACTCGGATGATACCATATCCTTTGATCGCGATGAATTGGCTAAAGCCTTGGAGAATACTGATGATTCTCATAAGGAATAACCATCTGTGGGGCGCTTGGCGCCCCATTTTTTCTATCCTACTACGTTGGAGGCAACTATGTTAAAAGTTATGACAATCTTTGGTACAAGACCTGAGGCTATCAAGATGGCTCCTCTTGTAAAAGCATTACAAGCAGCACCAGATATGGAACCTATCGTCACCGTTACGGCACAGCATCGAGATATGCTCGATCAAGTACTAAACTTGTTTAATATTACCCCAGACTATGATTTAAATATTATGAGCCAAGGTCAAACACTATATGATGTAACTAATCGTGCTTTGATGGGCCTTAAAGATGTATTAGAAGAAGCAAAACCTGATGTGGTACTCGTTCATGGTGATACTACAACTACCTTTGCTGGTGCCTTGGCTTCTTTCTACCAAGAAATTCCTGTAGGTCACGTGGAAGCAGGACTACGGACAGGTGATATTTACTCTCCGTTCCCTGAAGAGATGAATCGCAAATTGACGGGGGCTATTGCGACGTATCACTTTGCGCCTACTTCTAGTTCTGAAAGCAATTTAAAAAAGGAAAATATTAATACAGAACATCTTTATGTAACAGGGAATACTGTTATCGATGCTCTTGATACGACGGTACAAGACAACTATGTATTCGATGATGCAGCTATTAATGCTCTTGATCCTAAAAAACGTACGGTTCTTGTTACCACACATCGCCGAGAAAACTTAGGTGAACCTATGCGCCATGTATATCAACCCATTCGCGATTTAATTAATGAATTTGAAGATATTCAAGTTGTTTTCCCTGTACATAAAAATCCTAAAGTTCGCCAAGTTGTACAAGAGGAGCTTGGCTCTGTGGATCGTGTTACATTAATCGATCCTCTTGACTATGAACCATTTGCAAACTTGATGGCTAAATCTTACTTGATTTTGACTGATTCAGGTGGGATTCAAGAGGAAGCCCCAGCTCTTGGTAAGCCAGTTCTCGTATTGCGTGATACGACAGAACGTCCTGAAGCAGTAGAAGCAGGTACCGTTCGCCTTGTAGGTACTGATAAAGATGCGGTACATAAAGCCGCTTATGAATTATTGAGCAATGCTGAAGCGTATAAGTTGATGTCTAACTCTGTTAACCCATATGGTGATGGTAAAGCATCTGAACGCATCATCCAAGCGTTGCGCCATGAGTTCTTAGGCAATCCTAATCGTCCTGAACGATTTGGTAAATAATATGGATAAGGATCTTGTGAAAGCCCTCGCCATGGCAACATCAGCGGGGGTCACACTGGTCTCCTGTATAGGAGGTTTTATTTGGCTAGGTTATAAATTGGATACTTGGCTTCAAACGGAACCACTCTGCATGGTCATATTTGGCCTAATAGGAGCTATAACAGGGTTTTATATGTTATATAAACAAGTTAAGTAGTGAGGTATGTATGAATCAATATATAAAATTCATAGTGCGCGTGCTACTGACTTGTTTTTTTATTGCCTTTTTAGGAGTAATAATACAGGTTACATGCGGATTACAACACTATGTATGGGGCTGGCTGTGGGGCATTTTTATAATGGTGCTCTACTTGCTTAGCCTAGCTTTGCATGGACAATCTATTGTGTCAGGAGATCCTTATAAAGCCGTACGTAAATCTCGTAGACAGATGATTTGGCGCCTTATGTTAGTAGGTTCTCTAGTGGTCTTAGGTCTGAAAATTCCGGGTGTAGAGGCTGTTAGCATGTTTATAGGTATCGCGCTTATTCAGCCTGCATTATATGCTGTGTACTGGTGGCTCAGTCGTCAGTTTTAGTTCTAAAATGACGTAAAATAGGAACAACAAAGGTATTCCAATTATGCATTGTATACATTATATTTATGATTAATTGGAATTGCTTACCCTTCAAGTGTTGATTATATATCTATAACGATGTATGATGATACATATATGTTATATTTATATTAATTGTAAATATATTAGGTTTTATTATATCTATGAAAGGGGTTGAGAACGTGGTATTACATGCGGGACACCATGAGGTCGTGCAGTGGTTGGGGTTGACATTTAATATAGATACCTTGATTGCTACATGGGTTACTATGGCTATTGTAATATTAATAACAATACTAGCCACCCGAGGACGTAAATTGGTGCCTGTAGGCTTGCAAAATATAGTGGAATCTATATTAGAAGGCTTAGAGGGGCAATTAGCTCCGAACTTGGGTCGTCATTGGCCGATGGTGAGTTCCTTGTTATTTACGTTTTTCTTATTTATTTTTGTAGGAAATGAATTAGGCTTAATGCCTACACTTAAGGCGTTAACATCACCAACATCTGATATCAATACTACAGTTGCATTGGCTTTATGCAGTACATTAGTAGTATGGGTTATGGGTATTAAAGTTAAAGGCTTATCTTACTTTAAGCATTTTGTACGACCTTATAAGGCTTTGCTAGTACTTAATATCTTTGAAGAGATTGCTAGACCTGTTACGCTTGCTTTCCGTCTATTCGGCAATATCGTAGCTGGTGAAATTTTGTTAGAAGTATTATACAAGTTGCCTTGGTTTGTACCTGTACCATGGGTGTGGATTGCTTTTAGTTTGTTTATCGGCATTATTCAAGCCTTTATTTTTACCGTTCTTACAGCATCCTATTTAGGGATGGCTCTTAGTGAGGAACATTAATTATTATATATGGAGGATATATTATGGAAGCTCAAGGTTTATTCGCATTAGCAGCAGCAATCGCAGTAGGTTGTGGTGCCATTGGTGCAGGTATCGGTGACGGTCTTGTATCTAGTAAAGTAATCGAAGGTATTACACGCCAACCTGAATTGCGTGGTCAATTGATGTCTACTATGTTCGTTGCGATTGGTTTGATCGAAGCGATGCCTATCATCGGTGTAGTAGTTGCGTTTATTTTGTTATTCAGATAATAACGAGGAGGAATAACCTTGGTTGACTTAAGCCTTGGAACGATTCTTGCTCAAATGTTGAACTTTTTTATATTAGTTTGGCTATTGGCGCGTTTTGCATATAAACCATTATTGGCTATGATGACAGAACGTAAAGAACGAATTGCTAAAGATTTAGAAGCTGCTGAACAAGCCCGTGCAGAGGCAGAAACGTTTAAAGCTGATTATGCAGCTCAAATTTCTAATGCTCGTGTAGAAGCACAACAAATTGTTGAAAAAGCAATTCAAGAAGCAGAAAATACTACACGAGAACAATTGGCAACAGCTCGCGAGCAAATTGAACAAGAAAAAAATCGTGCTCGTCAAGATATTGCCATCGAACGTGATCGTGCTATGAATAGCTTGCGTAATGAAGTTGTTTCTTTGTCTGTAGCTATGGCTGGTAAAGTTGTTGCAAAAGATATGAACAGCGAAACTAATACAAAATTGATCGAAGACGCTATTCGTCAACTTGATAGTAAAACGATAGGGTTGTGATACGATGAGCATAGAAATTGTAGCAGATAAATACGGTTCGGCTATGTTTGAATTAGCTCAAGAACAAAATAAGTTGGAACTCATGGAGGAGCAATTAGGTTATGTAGCGTCTGTAATGGCGGAACAGCCTGAACTTCGTTCATTCCTTGAAAATCCAATCGTTACAGAAGATGCAAAGATTAAGTTAGTTGGTTCTATCTTTGAATCTAGTATCGACAAAGTTGCTTTACATTTTATTTATGTGATGATTAAACGCGGGCGCCATCGTTATATTGCTCAGGCCATTGCAGCGTTTATTCAAAAATCACGAGAGGCTCGTGGTATTTTGGAAGCTACTGTAACTGTAGTAGAACCAATCACAGCTGATGTAGAAGCATCTGTACAAGCTAAATTACGAGAAGTAACAGGGAAAGATGTTATTTTATCTGTGCGTCAAGATCCATCTATTATGGGTGGTATTATTATCCAAGTAGGGGATAAACGCATTGATGGCTCTGTATCTCGTCGTTTAGAGGAATTAGAAAAATCTTTATTAAGAACGAACTCTATTAGATAGGGGTGAATGGGTATATATGAAAATGAAGCCTGAAGAAATCACTGCTATAATCAAACAGCAGATTCAGGACTATGATGTTGACCTCAATGTCGATGACGTGGGTACTGTTCTCGACGTAGGGGATGGCATCGCCCATATTTATGGTCTTGAAAGAGCCATGGCCGGTGAGTTGCTAGAATTACCACACGGCGTATATGGCTTGGTTTTGAACTTAGAATTAGATAATGTGGGTGCCGTACTATTAGGTGATGACTTCTTGATTAAAGAAGGGGACCAAGTGCGCCGTACTGGCAAAATTATGGACGTTCCTGCTGGAGATGCCTTGATTGGTCGCGTAGTAAACCCTCTTGGTCAACCTCTTGATGGCAAGGGTGCTATCCAAGCTACAGAACGTCGTCCTATCGAACATCCAGCACCTGGTATTGCGGATCGTCAATCCGTAAACGAACCATTGCAAACAGGTCTTAAAGCGATTGATGCGATGGTACCAATCGGCCGTGGTCAACGTGAGCTTATCATCGGTGACCGTGGTACAGGTAAAACTGCGATTGCCTTAGATACTATTTTGAACCAAAAAGGCAAAGATGTTATTTGTATTTATGTAGCTATTGGTCAAAAAGAATCTACGGTTGCTCGTGTAGTACAAAAACTTGAAGAAGCAGGCGCTATGGAATATACAATCGTAGTTTCTGCGAGTGCCTCCACCGGTGCACCTCTTCAATATATTGCACCATATGCTGGTGTTGCCATGGGTGAATACTTTATGTACCAAGGTAAACACGTATTATGCGTATATGATGACTTAACAAAACAAGCGGCTGCATACCGTGCTATGTCCCTATTATTGCGCCGTCCACCAGGGCGTGAAGCATATCCAGGTGACGTATTCTACTTACACAGTCGTCTATTAGAGCGGGCTGCGAAACTTTCATCTGAACTTGGTGGAGGTTCTATTACAGCGTTGCCAATCATTGAAACACAAGCAGGTGACGTATCTGCATACATTCCAACAAACGTAATTTCTATTACTGATGGTCAAATTTTCTTGGGAACAGATATGTTCTATTCTGGTATTCGTCCAGCTGTTGACGTAGGTTTGTCCGTATCCCGTGTAGGTGGTAGCGCACAAACTAAAGCGATGAAGCAAGTGGCGGGCCAATTGCGTTTGGACCTTGCTCAATATCGTGAGTTGGCTGCTTTCGCTCAGTTTGGTTCTGACCTTGATGCGGCTACACGCGCTCAACTTGATCGCGGTGAACGCTTAACTGAAATGTTGAAACAAGGTCAATATGAGCCTATGAGCGTAGCGGAAATGGTTATCAACCTGTACGCTGGTACTAAAGGGTACTTAGCAGATATTCAAGTGGCAGATGTATTGTCCTTTGAATCTGAACTTTTACGCTATGTAAAAGCAAATTACCCTGAAATCATCACTAACATTGAAACGTCTAAGAAAATTGACGAAGAAACTGAAAATCTATTGAAGCAAGCAATCCCAGAATGTGTTGAAGCATTTGGCTCTACACATACATTAGTGTCTCGTAAGGAGGCGTAATGTATGGCTAGTGCACAAGATTTGCGAAAACGCATAAAAAGTGTTACCAATACGCAACAAATTACAAAAGCGATGAAGATGGTAGCTTCTGCTCGTCTTCGTAGGGCACAAACAAAAGCGGAAGCTACTCGTCCTTACGCAGAAAAGATAGGGCAAATCTTGCGTCATATGTCTAATAGTGATTTAGAAGGCTTTGAAAGTCCTCTTTTAGATGTGCGACCTGTAGAGCGCACTTGCTATATTGTAGTAGGTGCAGATAAAGGTCTTGCAGGGGCATTTTCGTCTAATGTATTGAAATTTGCCATGGAACAATTACATGGTAAATCTCCTGATACATACCGTGTTATCACGGCAGGCAGAAAGCCTAGAGACAGCATGAAATCTAGAGGTGTTCGCATCGATAAGTCTTATGCGGGCTTCTCGGATAAACCATCCTATGAACATGCGCGTACTATTATGCATGAAGCACTTTCACTATATGAACGTCATGAAGTAGACGAAGTCATCATGATCTATACACGTTTTGTAAATTCTATGACGCAAATTGCACAGGCTGAGCGCTTGTTGCCAATAGAGCAACCACAAGATGAGGTAAAAGGCGAAGAGTATGATTTCATGCCGTCCGCCGTATCCGTCTTGGAGGCGTTGCTGCCAAAATACTTAGAAATTACAGTTTATAATGGATTGTTGCAATCTGCAGCTAGTGAATTAGGTGCTCGTATGACGGCCATGACATCGGCTACAGATAATGCAGGGGAACTCATTGAGTCCTTAGGCCTTGAATACAACAAGTTGCGTCAATCTAGTATTACAAACGAAATTTCTGAAATCGTTGGTGGCGCTAATGCCTTGCAATAGATAAGGAGACATCTGTCGATGAGTAATAATATTGGTAAAGTTGTGCAGGTCATCGGCCCAGTTGTAGACGTGCGCTTTGATGCTGGTCATTTACCAGCTATCTACAACGCCATCCACATCTACCATGACCACAAGGCACACGATAGACAAAAAATCGTAGTAGAGGTTATGCAACACTTAGGCGACGATACAGTTCGTTGCGTTGCCATGAGTTCTACTGACGGTATGACACGTAATATGGAAGCAGAAGATACTGGTGCTCCAATTTCCGTTCCTGTAGGGGAAGGCGTATTGGGTCGTATCTTTAACGTACTTGGTGAAACTGTAGACCATGATCCAGCTCCAGTTGTGGCTGATGAAAAATGGCCTATTCACCGTCCAGCACCTAAATTTGATGACCTTTCTCCAGATACACAAATCTTGGAAACAGGTATTAAGGTCGTTGACCTTATCGCTCCATACGTAAAAGGTGGTAAAATCGGTCTTTTCGGTGGTGCCGGTGTAGGTAAAACCGTATTGATTATGGAATTGATTCACAATGTTGCTACAGAGCACGGCGGCTATTCCGTATTCTCCGGTGTAGGGGAACGTACTCGTGAAGGTAATGACTTGTGGAACGAAATGAAAGAGTCTGGCGTTATCAATAAAACAGCCCTCGTATATGGACAAATGAATGAGCCACCAGGGGCTCGTATGCGCGTAGGTCTTACTGGTCTTACAATGGCTGAATACTTCCGTGATGTGAAAAAACAAGACGTGCTCTTGTTCATCGATAACATCTTCCGCTTTATTCAAGCGGGGTCCGAAGTATCCGCCCTCTTAGGTCGTATGCCATCTGCCGTAGGTTACCAACCTACATTGGCTAATGACGTAGGGGCATTGCAAGAGCGTATTACATCTACAAAAGAAGGCTCTATTACCTCCGTACAAGCTGTATATGTACCTGCCGATGACTTGACTGACCCGGCTCCAGCAGCGACATTCGCTCACTTGGATGCGACAACAGTATTGTCTCGTTCCATTGCGGAACTTGGTATCTATCCAGCGGTGGATCCTCTGGACTCTACAAGCCGTATTTTGGACCCACATGTACTTGGTGAAGAGCACTACGCAGTAGCTCGTGGAGTACAAGAAGTATTGCAAAAATATCGCGATCTTCAAGATATTATCGCAATCCTCGGTATGGAAGAATTGTCTGACGAAGATAAACTCACTGTATCTCGCGCTCGTAAGATTCAACGTTTCTTGAGTCAACCATTCTTCGTAGCAGAAGTATTTACCGGTTCTCCTGGTAAATATGTGCCATTGTCCGAAACATTGAGAGGCTTCAGAGAGATCTTGGATGGTAAACATGATGAATTGCCAGAAGGTGCATTCTACATGGTTGGTACCATTGATGAAGCCATTCAAAAAGCAAAGGAAATGCAAGAGAAGGGGGAATAATCCATGGCGGAACCTATGACCCTACAGATAATTACACCTGATGCAATCGTATTCGAGGGCCAATCTACATTCTTTGTAGGTAAAGCTATCGATGGTGGTTTTGGTATTTTGCCAAATCATGCGCCTATGATTATTGCATTAGACTTGGCACCTTTACGCATTGAACAACCAGATGGAACATCTCGTGAATATGCTGTATTTGGTGGCTTCTGTGAAATTGAACATAATAAGGTGAGTATTGTAACCCCTGACTGTCAAGATCCAACATCCATTGATGTGGAACGTGCTCGTCGAGCTAAAGAGCGTGCAGAAGGTCGGTTATCAAATCCTACACCTGATATTGATGTAGAAAGAGCGGAAGCAGCATTGCAACGTGCTTTACTGCGCTTGCATGTTACAAAAATGTTATAAGAAAAAGGCTAGCCATCTGGCTAGATCGGAAGAGCACACGGCTGAACTCCAGTCACA
>CAJZEE010000041.1 GCA_915066865.1 uncultured Veillonella sp. | reverse complement strand
CAATTTCAAGTAAAGATTGAGAATAAAAACAACCCGATTTCATCTTAATTTTTGTTGCATACATTGTCATAGATACACCCCCCTTCTAATACAATTATAACTCTAATTAATAAATAATAAATCAATATATAATAAAAAAAAGGCTAGTTATATTAAATATTGATTAAAATATAATTTTCATTACTAACTAAAACTTATAGATATTATAGTTATAAAAAAAGCTATAATTTTTTCTTAAAATAAGACACTTTATCAAAATCAGTAATTTGAAAGTTATATCAACACTTTTATCTTATAATGTATCTTATCCTATATAACGACAAATCTTATGGTTGTTTAAGTTCACCGTAGATATGATTTTATTAAGCTTGATGAACAGCACCTACAATATCAGTGATGCTGTTAAGATTATATTGTTCTACATATTCGCTCATTTCACGGGCAATACGTGAAATTGCTGTTGGATCTACCATCGTAGCTGTACCAACTTGAACGGCTTGCGCCCCTGCCATCATAAATTCGATAGCATCTGTGCCAGTCATGATACCACCAAGACCAATAATAGGAATAGTTACCCCTTTATAAACTTGATGAACCATGCGAAGAGCCACGGGCTTTACGGCTGGGCCAGATAATCCACCATAAATATTCCCCAATACAGGTTTACGACGGTGAATATCTATAGCCATGCCCAACAAGGTATTAATGAGACTTACCCCATTGCCACCGCCTGCTTCAACAGCTTTTGCGATTTCTACAATGTCTGTTACATTTGGTGAAAGCTTAACGATAACAGGTTTATCCGTTACCTTACGAACCGCTTTAGTTACCGCTTCAACGACCTTTGAGTCTACACCAAAAGCCATTCCTTCACATTCTACATTTGGGCAAGATACATTGACTTCTAATCCTGCAATGCCATCTACAGATAGTGTTTCTGCCATCCAAGCAAACTCATCAATTGTGCCCGCAGACATATTAGCTAATAAAGGTACATCATATTTCTCAAGATCCGGTAGAATTTCCCTAACAAAATGTTCAGCCCCAGGATTTTCAAGGCCAATGCAGTTCAATACGCCAGATGGTGTTTCTGCAATGCGAGTGCCAGGATTCCCATGACGACCTTTAGGTGTTAAGCCTTTTACAGAAATAGCACCTACTTCATTACTAAGGTCTAAATAACCAGCATACTCAGGGCCATTGCCAAAGGTACCAGATGCAGCGATAATAGGATTTTTCATCTTAATCCCGCAGTAATCGATGGCGAGCTTTGGATTAGGCGTAACGGTGTTATTTAAATCGCGTTCACTCATTAAAAGAACACCTCCTCAGCTGGGAATACAGGACCATCTTTACAAACTTTATAACGTTTGCCACCGGCACCATCACAAGCACAACCTAAACAACCGCCCGTACCACAGCCCATACGTTCCTCAAGAGACACTTGGCAAGGCACATTGAGTTCTTTAGCCACTTGAGCTACGCCTTTCATCATAGGCATAGGACCACAAGTCATAACAGAAGTAAACGAATTAGCATTAATTAGGTCAGCCATGATTGCTGTAGGGAAGCCTTTTGTACCTACGCTACCATCATCAGTAGTGATGTGGACTTGAACAGGCGTATCTTTAAATAAATCAGCCCAGAAGGTTTCACTTTCATTTCTAAAACCAAGAATAACTTGTGCTTCTTCACCTTTTTGCAAATGAGAGGCAATACATAGCATCGGTGCAATACCAACGCCACCGCCAACGAGAAGCATATTATTAGATGTTTCAAACGGTTCGCCCAAAGGACCTAAACAATCTAATGTATCACCAGGCACGAGACGTGTCATAATTTCAGTCCCCTTGCCTACGACGCGATACAAAAGGGTAATCGTACCCTTTCGGGCATCAAATCCAGCATAGCTAATAGGGCGGCGCAACAATGGTGCCGTAGAGTCCGCTACGCGAACATTACAAAACTGTCCTACCTTTGCTTCTGTTGCTTGTTTTGGTGCGTGAACATCCATAATCCACACATCAGAGCCTATTTGCTCATTGCGAACGACTTCGCCCTGTTCTACATAGCCACTCATGGTTATTACTCCAATTCAAAATCTTGTAACGCTTCTACAGTGTAATTTGCATTATTTTTACGATTCGCCACAACACGCAATACTTCCCGTGCTGTATCGAGACTTGTTAAGCATGGTGTACCCATTTCTACAGCAAGACGGCGCAATTGGAATCCTTCGCGTTCAGGTCGTTTCCCTGCAGTCAATGTATTAAGTACAAGATCGACTTTGTCTTGATGAATGTGGTCAGCACAGTTATCATCACCTTCAGAGATTTTGTTAACTACCTTGCAGTCAACGCCATGTTCTTTGAAGTATTTACCAGTACCACCAGTTGCTTCAATATGATAGCCCAAATCAATAAAGCCTTTTGCTAATTGACTAGCCTCCTCTTTATCGCGGTCTGCAACAGTCATAAGGATTGTACCATCCTCTGGGATACGCATGTTGGCACCATTGATAGCTTTGAATAAAGCTTCAGAATATGTGCGACCAATCCCCATAACCTCACCAGTAGATTTCATTTCAGGTCCAAGAGCGATTTCTACAAGACCCATTTTAGAGAAGGAGAATACAGGTGCTTTTACAGCTACATATGGTTTATTAGGTACAAGACCAAGTGGTAAGCCTAAGTCTTTTAAGCTTTCACCAAGGGCAATGCGTGTTGCACATTCTACCATATTGATATCTGTAACCTTAGAAATGAATGGTACAGTACGGCTAGAACGAGGGTTAACTTCGATAACGTTAAGTTCACCATCAGCCACGATATATTGAATATTAAGTACACCTTTAACATTAAGGCCTACTGCAATACGACGTGTATAATCAACGATTTGATCAATCAATTCTTGGCTCAAATGTTGAGCTGGATAAACAGCCATGGAGTCACCAGAGTGAACACCGGCGCGTTCGATTTGTTCCATAATACCAGGGATACATACATCGGTACCGTCAGAAATAGCGTCAACCTCTACCTCCATACCAACCATGTAACGGTCGATAAGAACAGGATGCTCCTTAGATGCTACTACGGCTTCCTTCATGTATACATCAAGCTCTTTATCGTTGTATACGATTTCCATCGCACGACCGCCCAATACATAAGAAGGGCGAACGATTAACGGGTATTTCAACTTTTTAGCTGCTTCTTGTGCTTCTTCATCAGAGGTTACCAAAGCACCTACTGGGCGAGGGATACCAAGCTTCGCCAACAATTCATCAAAGCGTTCACGGTCTTCTGCCATATCGATGCTATCCACGGATGTACCAAGAATTTTTACACCGCGCTTAGCCAATGGGCCTGCCAAGTTAATCGCTGTTTGTCCACCGAATTGAGCGATAACGCCAACTGGCTGTTCTTTATCAATGATTTCCATAACATCGTCCACAGTCAATGGCTCAAAGTATAAAGAATCAGAAATATCAAAGTCTGTAGAAACTGTTTCTGGGTTGTTATTAATCATAATGGATTGGTAACCCGCTTTACGGAGTGCCCAAGATGAGTGTACGGAACAATAGTCAAACTCTACGCCTTGACCAATGCGAATTGGCCCAGAACCAAGTACTACTACAGATTTTTCACCTAGTGGTTTAACTTCATCTTCTTGCGCATAGGCACTATAATAGTACGGCGTTTTAGATTCAAATTCTGCCGCACATGTATCTACGTATTTATATGTTGGTAGAATGTTCCATTCTTTACGTTTTGCGCGAACTTCTTCTACAGTTGTATTAGCATAGCGAGCAATAACAGAATCGGTGAAGGAATAGCGTTTTGCTTTGCGCAATACATCTTCTGTTAAGCCCTGTTCAGCCAATGCTTTTTCTACATTAACAATGTTTTTGATTTTTTCAATAAAGAATGTATCAATTTTTGTAATATAGTGGATTTTTTCTACACTAATCCCCTTGCGAAGAGCTTCTGCCACAACATAGATACGTTCATCATCTACTAAGTGTAAACGTTCGATAAGCTGTTCCATGGATTCATGGGCGATTTTCTTAAGCTCAATATGGTCTAAACCGATCTCCAAGGAACGAATTGCTTTTAACAAAGACCCTTCTAAAGAGCGGTCGATAGCCATAACTTCGCCAGTAGCCTTCATTTGAGTGCCCAATGTGCGGTCCGCCAAATTGAATTTTTCAAATGGCCAACGTGGGAACTTCGTTACTACATAGTCGAGTGTAGGCTCGAAGCATGCTTTTGTTTCGCCTGTTACAGCATTTGTAATTTGATCCAATGTCATGCCTACTGCAATTTTTGCGGCTACCTTCGCAATTGGATAACCTGTTGCTTTAGATGCCAATGCAGAGGAACGAGATACGCGAGGGTTTACTTCGATAACAATATATTCGTTGCTATTTGGATTCAAAGCGTATTGTACGTTACAACCACCTTCGATTTTTAAATAACGGATAATCTCAACGGATGCGGTACGCAGCATTTGGTATTGAATATCATTCAAGGTTTGGCTTGGTGCCACAACGATAGAGTCCCCAGTATGCACACCAACAGGGTCAATATTCTCCATGTTACATACGATGATGCAATTATCTGCACTATCGCGCATTACTTCGTATTCAATTTCTTTCCAGCCTGCAACGGAACGTTCTGCTAGAATTTGGTGAATTGGTGAAAGTTTCAAACCACGACGTGTGATTTCATACATTTCATCTTCGTTATGGGCAATACCGCCACCTGTACCGCCTAACGTGTATGCAGGGCGGATGATAATAGGATACCCAATGCGATTAGCAAAGGTTACTGCTTCTTCAAGATCGTTAAAGATATCGGATTCAGGAACTGGTTGATTAATTTCCTTCATCGCTTCTTTGAAGAGTTCACGGTCTTCGGCTTGTTTAATAGCTTCAAGAGTTGTACCAAGAAGTTTTACACCATATTTTTCTAATACGCCCGCTTCAGACAATTGTACGGCCATATTAAGGCCTACTTGACCACCTAATGTAGCCAACAAGCCCCAAGGGCGTTCTTTTTTAATTACTTCTGTTACGAATTCAAGACTAATCGGTTCTACATATACGCGGTCTGCAATATCTGTATCAGTCATAATAGTAGCAGGGTTAGAGTTAACCAATACTACTTTATAACCCTCTTCTCGAAGGGAACGGCATGCTTGTGTGCCAGCATAGTCAAACTCTGCAGCTTGGCCGATAATAATTGGACCAGAACCAATTACAAGTACTTTTTTTGCTTCTGAGGTCATATTATTTTCCCTTTCTCATTAAGTCTTCAAATTCGTCAAATAAATATAGGTTATCAGTAGGTCCTGGGGATGCTTCTGGATGGTATTGTACGGAGAAGATTGGCAATTCTTTATGACGCATACCTTCTACGGTTCCATCATTTACACTACGATGTGTAATTTCTACAAAAGCTGGCAAAGAAGTATCATCTACCGCATAGCCATGATTTTGAGATGTAATATATACCCGACCAGTACGTAAATCTTGTACAGGATGGTTAGAACCACGGTGACCAAATTTCAATTTGAATGTAGTCCCACCATAGGCTTGTGCCAATACTTGATGCCCCATACAGATGCCAAAGATTGGTTTCTTACCAAACATCTTCTTTACTTCTTCTACTGCATAGCCAAGATCTTGAGGGTCTCCAGGGCCATTAGATAAAAAGATACCATCTGGATTTGCTGCCAACACATCTTCGGCCTTAGCATCTGCAGGAAATACAGTAAGACGACAGCCTGCAGCTTCTAGAGAGCGAAGGATATTTTCCTTTACACCATAATCCATTACCGCTACGTGGAATTCAGCATTTTTATCTCCACGCATACCTTGCCATTTTGTAGTTACACGCATAACTTGATCTGTTGGCAAGTCTTGTTTAAACAATTTTTGAATATCCTCCATAGGGTAATCAGAGCGTACTAGTACGCCCTTCATTACACCATGGTTACGAAGAACACGTGTAATCGCACGTGTATCTACATCATAAAGGCAAGGGATGCCGTGCAAACGAAGATACTCACTAAATAGGCCTTCATTTTGCCAGTTAGATGGAAAGTCACACAGTTCACCTACAATAAAACCTTTACAATATGGTTTAGGACCTTGAGTAATAGAATTTAAAGTACCATAATTACCAATTAAAGGATAGGTTAATGTAATAATTTGATCCGCATAGGATGGATCAGTCAAGATTTCTTGATACCCTGTCATACCTGTGTTAAATACAACTTCGCCTACCGTTGGGGCGCCACCTAATAAGGAACCTTCAAACACGGAACCATCTTCAAGAACTAACTTGCCTTTCATTATAAGACTACGCCCTCCTTCATAACAATTTTGCCATCAACTACTGTGAGTTTAGCTTTACCTGTAACAGTCATACCATCAAATGGGCTAACTTTACCTTTTGTATAGAATTTATTTCGATCTACTGTCCATTCTTCAGTCGTGGAGAATACGGTAATATCTGCTGGCTTGCCAACTTCAAGAACACCTGCATCAAGGTGCATCAACTCAGCTGGTCGAGTACTCATATAGTACACAACTTGATCGATGCTTAGTTTATCAGGACCATATGCATTAGTAATAACCGCCGCCAAAGATGTTTCGAGGCCACTGAAACCATTTGGTGCACAGCAGAATTCATGGTCTTTTTCTTCATATGCATGTGGTGCATGGTCTGTAATAATCGCATCGATTGTACCATCTTTCAAGCCTTCTAATAATGCTTGACGATGATCTTCAGAGCGAATTGGAGGAGCCATTTTGAATGCTGGGTTATATTCGCGTAGGTATTCATCTGTGAAAGATAAATGTTGGCTTGTAACTTCACATGTTACATTAAGGCCTTTAGCCTTCGCACGGCGCACCATATCTACAGTATTTTTACTACTTACGTGGGCGATATGGATATGACCACCTGTCATTTCAGATAACAAGATATCACGAGCAACAGCCAAATCTTCAGCTACTGCAGGACGACCAATAACACCTAATTCATAAGAAACAATACCTTCATGCATATGGCCATTTTTAGTCAATGTAATATCTTCTGCATGGTCGATAACCATTTTATTAAACATGGACGAGTATTCTAAGGCACGACGCATAAATGCAGCATTTTCTACATAGTGACCATCATCGGAGAATGCTACTACACCAGCTTCTGCCATATCGCCCATTTCAGCAAGTTCCTTACCTTCTAGGCCTTTTGATACAGCGCCAATAAATTCTACTTTCACAACGCCAGTGAGTTCAGCCTGTTTTTGTAAACCTCTTACAAGTGCAGCATTATCTACAACTGGGTTAGTATTAGCCATAGTGACAACACGTGTGAAACCACCTGCAGCAGCCGCTTGTGTACCAGAGTGGAAATCTTCTTTAGCTTCTTGGCCTGGTTCGCGCAAATGTGTGTGAATATCGATAAGACCAGGTGCTACGATAAGCCCTGTTGCATCATAAACTTCAGCACCTTCAGCACTCAAGTTTTGACCGATGGCTGCAATTTTACCATCTTTTACGAGAACATCTGCTACTTCGTTTTGTTTTTTTGCCGGATTAACTACCGTACCATTTTTAATAAGCAAGCTCACTACCGTCACCTCCGATAATAGTTAAGTACAATACAGCCATACGTACAGCTACGCCATTACGTACCTGTTCTTGAATTACGGATTGATCAGAATATGCTACATCTGGTGCAATTTCAAGGCCGCGGTTCATAGGACCTGGATGCATTACCATTACATCATCTTTAGCTAAATTTAATACATCATTGTTAATACCAAAGATACGAGCATATTCTCTATTTGTAGGATACAATGCAGAATGAATGCGTTCTAATTGAATGCGAAGTACGTTAACTACATCTGCATCAGCCACTGCTTCACGAATATCATGGTGTACGGTAACACCTAATTTTTCAAATTCTGGATATACCATTGTACGAGGACCAGCTAGATGTACATCAGCCCCCATTTTTGTAAGGCCATAAATGTTGGAGCGTGCTACGCGACTATGCATTATATCCCCAAGGATAACCACCTTTAGGCCTTCAATAGATTTCTTTTTCTCTAAGATAGAATACATATCTAGTAATGCTTGTGTTGGATGCTCATGAGCGCCATCGCCTGCGTTAATGATAATAGGATCTACGGCTTTCGTAGCATATAAAGGTGCACCTTCTGCGCTGTGTCGCATTACGATAGCATCTGTGCCCATGTAGGACATAGTTAACAATGTATCGCGGAAGCTTTCACCTTTACCCATGGAAGATCCACTAGGAGAAAGATTGATCACGTCAGCCCCTAAGTATTTGCCGGCTAACTCAAAGGAACTACGGGTACGAGTACTTGGCTCCATAAAAAGGTTAATAATGGATTTCCCCTTTAAAAGTGGAACCTTCTTGTCATCAGAAAGAACAATCTTCTTCATTTTCTTTGCCACATCTAAAATCAATTTGATTTCTTCAGGTGACACATTTTGCAAACCCAATAAATCTTTGCCTTTTAGGCTAACTTGTCCCATGATTTCCTCCTAACTCACGTAACAAAAAAGACCTTTTGCCCAGGGCAAAAGGTCAAATAGTTTGCACAAAGAAGCCCCTATGGGCACTTCAACTATATTCCTTTCTCAGCCTCTCTGGACTAAATTAAAAGGTATTGTATTATGCAATGGTCTCTCGTACCATATATGCATTTTCTTTATTTATTGTACTGAATCCACCTTTGAAAGTCAATGTAAAACACAAAATTCATATGGATTTTAAAAAGAGGACAAGCATATAAAATTGCTTATCCTCTCTATATTTAAACAGCTATTAAGCCACTACCATATCTTAAACTTTAATCTAACATTTCTTTTTTAGAAATTAAGAACCTTAACCTAGTGGATATAGTCTTGGTGGATTTTCTTCATCATTTTGCTGTTCATTTTGTGTAGTATACGGCATTTGATCTTGTTGCGACTCATTCGCTACAGGATTTATCTGCACATTTTGCTGATTTGGCAACAATTGAGGCTGACGTTGCTCACGACGACGTGTATTTTGGGATGCCGTCGGTCTAGGTTTTGTTAACTCATCAATGGATACAGCATTTGGAATAGTTACATTTGATGTATCCCCATGAATATCATCAAGTTCACTGAAGGAAGGAGTCCTCTTAGATGCTTGAGCAGCCTTACGTTCGGCTTCAAGTTGTTGACGGGCAAGTTCTGCACGACGACGAGCGCTTTCTTGTTGATCTCGAACACGTTGAATCGCTTCAGCACGCTCTTTTGCTTTACGCTCTATTTCAGCTTGAGCCAACGCTTGTTGACGAGCAGCTTCAGCTTTACGTTCGGCCTCTAGTTGCGCTTTATATCGTTCCTCAGCAAGGCGTCGTGCCTCGGCTGCTTGACGTTCTGCTTCAACTCGTTCTGCAGCAAGTCGCTCTTGCTCTGCCTTACGAGCTTCCGCCGCTATGCGAGCCGCCTCTGCTTTACGAGCCTCTTCGGCACGTCTTGCTTCTTCTATGCGACGAGCTTCTTCGGCTCTACGCACTTCTTCGGCACGTTTAGCCTCTGCAGCAATACGAGCTTCTTCAGCACGGCGCGCTGCTTCGAGTCGTTCCTGTTCAGCTCTACGTTGTGCCTCAAGTCTAGCTGCTTCTGCTTTACGAGCTTCTTCTGCTCTACGTGCTTCTGCTTCTAAACGAGCTTGTTCAGCTTTACGCGCCGCTTCAATTCTCGCAGCTTCAGCTTTGCGTGCTTCCTCTGCTCGTTTTCCTTCTGCTGCTACACGAGCGGCCTCAGCTTTACGTTCCGCTTCAATTCGAGCTTCTTCTGCTCTACGCGCTTCCTCCGCACGACGAGCCTCTTCTGCTTTTCTTGCTGCTTCCATTTGTTGTGCTTCCAAAGCAGCCTTAGCCTCTGCCGCTCTACGAGCATCTTCTTGACGCTTCGCTTCAAGAGCGGCTTGCTCAGCAGCACGTTGTGCTTCTAAAGCAGCTTTCGCTTCTGCTGCTTTACGAGCTTCTTCGGCACGTCTTGCTTCCAATGCTTCCTGCTCAGCTTTACGTTGTGCTTCTAAACGAGCTCTAGCCTCAGCAGCCAAGCGTTCCTCTTCGGCCTTTTTGGCCTCTAAAGCAGCTTTTTCTGCTGCTCTTTGCGCTTCAAAGCGTGCCTTAGCTTCGGCCGCTTTTCTTTCTTCCTCCGCTTTGCGTGCAGCCTCAATACGAGCAGCTTCAATTCTACTTTCTTCTTCAAGACGTTTTGCTTCCGCTGCTAGTCGAGCTTCTTCTGCTTTACGAGCCGCCTCTAGCCGATCTGCTTCCGCTTTTCTCGCTGCCTCGATACGTGCCATTTCAGCTTTACGAGCCGCTTCCGCCTTGCGAGCTTCCTCTGCTTTACGCTCTGCTTCGGCTTTTTCAGCCATCTTACGCTCAATTTCAGCATGCTTGGCCTCTGCAGCCTTTCGCAACATTTCGGCTTTTTCTGCAGCTAGTCGAGCCTCTTCAGCTTTTTTACGAGCTAATGCTTCTTTCTCATCTTTTGCCTTTTTAAGTTGTGCTTCTTTTTTTACATCTGCTACAGCTTTATCGCTCAACTTTTTAGTTTCTTCATGAGCAATTGTTTCTGCCCGCTTAGCTGGACTTTCAATAGTAGATTTTTTAGTATCTACTGCTCCTTTATCTCCATCTTTACCACCTACAGGGCCTACAGGTATTTGTGTGCCTCCTTGAGTTGGATGCCCTAAAATGTCTTTAACATCTTTCGGCACATTAACAGCAATAGTTTGATGTTTTTGTGGATTTGCAAGAGATTCAGGAATTAACAAGAAACGAATTGGCAAATTCGATGCACCGGCTGGCATAAAGTTTAATGTTAATAAATCGCCCGCATTATAATTCCCTAATAGACGACTATCTAATATAGTACCTTCCCCTAATGCGGAAATACCATCTTCACCACCAATGTGATAAGTTCGTGTATCGGTCTGTCCCCGTCTAGCACCTTGTTGATGCAATGCTTTTACCATAAAGGAACCAGAATAAGGTCCCCCAAGAGGGTTAAAATACAGTCTAAACGGTTCATTCCCCTTTGTAGGAATTTTTAACGTATACGATACGCCATAGTTACCACGGTCACGAACAAATGCTTTATTTTGCATTTCGTCTACACCATTGATAAACGTATCCTCTCGGTCATTACCAATTTCTACAAAGGCACCGCCTAAAGCGGTGTCGAATGGTGTAGTAACCTCCATATTACGTTTAGCACCAGTATAAGTACCGCGTAATTGTATTTCATCAATAGGAAGATTTTTCACCCAATGTGACGCATCAACAGGGTCCATACCCATAGGCAACATCATGACACGCGCAAATATAGGCCCTTCTGTTTTAATATCTACAATACCCGTAAATAATGCATCTCGATTTACCGGTGTATTTTCTAAGTCACTAAAGATTAATTGACGCCCTTGTGGTGGGATGCTAAGAGAGTATAACGGTCTTGCATCTGGGCTTTCATTAAGAGGTTGCTCCAAATCCTTTCGCGACAAATCACGACCTGCTGCAAAATAGTCAGGTGTAGCTACAGATTTTAATTGTCTCATGACATGTACTGAAGTTGGATAAGCCGTTTGGTTTTCTAAGACGATAGCAATCTTGTGAGGTAAATCCATTTCATTTACATGATAGAAATAGATACGACCATTGCCATTAATTGTACCTGCACTTAACGTACCTCCTACAGGTCCTACATATTCAGGACTATCCGATAGGAGCAATGTATCCGTTTGAGACACCAACGATGGTGGCAACGGAGAAAACTGAAAATATCCAATTGATTGTAAATCTATATCACGAGCTTCTACATGGCCTGTAAGGGCAGCCATGGCGGCCATAGCCGCAGCTACACAATATCTTGATTTATAGGAAAACATATATTATTACCTCTATACTTCTTCGAGCCCCAACGGGTCATACGTAAGTGCTAATGCTTCAATCTTCTTTAGTCGATGGCCAATTCCAGATTTAGATAGTTTCCCCTCCATCAACTCTTCAAGTTCTTTTAAACTCGCTTCAGGATTCTCCCACCGAAGTCTTGCAACGACGCGCAACTTTTCTGGTAATTCTTCAATGCCGATTTCTCTATCAATAATCCGGATTGCTTTTACCTGACGAACTGCTGCATCCACAACCTTCTGTAAATTTGCAGTCTCACAGTTGACTTGTCGATTAATTTGATTTCGTACGGTTTTCATAATCCGCACGTTTTCAAATTCCATAAGAGCCGATTGAGCTCCCATGATTTGCAAACAGTTTGTTACTGCGTCCCCTTCTTTAAGATATACTACATACTCTTCCTTCCGCTCCGTTAAGCCCGCATGAATGTGAAAGAGCCGTAATACATGGATAATTTCCCTCGCAAAGGTCTCGTTTCCCGTCATAAACTCAAGATGATAATCACTTTGTGGTTTATTGACAGAGCCTCCCCCTAAAAAAGCTCCCCTTAAAAAGGCGCGTCGCGCTTCCATTGATTTGAGCCAACTACGAGGGATTTGTTCACTCACAGGCCATAAAGCAAGATCCTCTAGAGCCTGTCTACCCTCTAGAGAGGGTTCTACAGATAGCGTATACATATTTTTTTTACGCAAGTTTAAACCTTGTCGTACTAAAACATTTGTAGGTAATTCGTATTGCTTTTTCAAAATACCAAGCAAACGACGAGCTACTGCATTATTAGCCGTAGCTAAACGAATGCCGACGGCACCTTTCATCCCCAAAATGATAGATCCGCCCATACGCAATAAGCAAGACGCTTCAATTTTCATGGCCACATCCGCATCACTAGAGGCTTCATATTGGCATAATTCATTTTTTACATCTTCTGCAAATGACATGGGCATCCCTTCTCATTAATGATCATCTCGTTGAAGATAATACTCTAAGATATGCGGTTCAGTGTTAGATTGCATAGCATGAATAATATCCATAATAACTTTACCTAGCCGTTCAGGATCGTGAACAGCTGGTTTTTGAGGGTTAATTAAGGTAGCTCGTATAGTGCGGATTCCTTTGGCTTGTAACTTTTTAGTATCTAATACTAATGGTTCAGATCCTACAGCACTATATTGTTCAACCATTTGAATTGGCAACGGTCCATCATTGGCAAGAACAGTATCTATAATTCCTTCTCCGCCATGAGCAATCAAAGCCTCTACATGGTCATTTAATGTGTAGCCTGTGGTTTCACCTGGTTGGGTCATAACATTAGCAATATAGATTTTATTAGCCTTACTAGCACGTACATGAGAGGCCAACTTATCAGTTAGTAAATTTGGGATAATGCTTGTATATAAACTACCAGGACCTAAAATAATCACATCGGCTTCATCAATGGCACGTAATGCAGCCCCCTCTGGCTTAGGTAATGCTGGATCACTATAGATATGACGAATTCGTTTACCCGAGTGTGGTATATTACTTTCACCTTCTACAATAGTGCCATCTGTCATCTCTGCACGCAATTTAATGAACTCTGTAGAGGAAGGAATTACACGACCACGGACACGCAACAATTTACTAGCCGCTTCAAGAGCTTCTTCAATATCTCCATCGTAAACTTGAGCAAGCGCAGTGATAAAGAGATTACCAAAGCTGTGTCCAGAAAGCTCATTTTCCCCTTCGAAGCGGTAACGGAATAAGTTCTCCATTACCCCTTCTTGTTCAGCTAGTGATACTAAACAGTTTCTCAAATCACCAGGTGCTATCATTTGAAAGTCTTCTCGCAAGCGGCCAGAAGAACCTCCATCATCAGCAACTGTTACAATCGCAGATAGGTTTGATGTATGTGATTTCAAACCACGCAATAAATTTGATAAGCCCGTACCCCCACCGATTACTACAATTTTAGGGCCCTTATCGAGTCGGATATTTTGAAAGATAATATCTGATACCTTGCTGTCAGGATTAGGTAGTACCGCACGAATAATCGTTTTTATAACTTTACTTGTACCGATGAGCATTAATACAGCGCCAATCGATAATACTACAGCCCCTACAGCAATGAGTACATTATAATTGTAAAAGCCCGTCACATTATAAGAAAAGGCAAGTACAATATCTTCAAGAACCGCAAGCCATTGATAATTAAACATCAAGGAAATGCCAATAATTAAAAGACCTACACCACAACTAAATAAGGCAAGCCAACGTTTTATATTTAGACCCGGAATTAGCCACCGGAACCATCCTTTTCGCAACATAATCCCCCCTATCTAGTTATCAAGTGTTATAATTTCATGAGGATTATAATCTTCTTCTACATTATTTTTCATCATATCTCTATGTTCAACAGTTACACGATATCCTTTTTCTAACAAGTGGGAGTATAGAGCCTCTGCCATAGCTACAGATCTATGCATACCACCTGTGCAACCTACTGCCACAATAAACTGAGATTTCCCTTCTTGTTCATAATTTGGCACAAGGAAGTCCATGGTATCAAAGTAACGTTTTTTAAATTCCTCGGTTACTTCAAAGGAATGGATATATTCATTCACTGCTTTCACACGACCTGTTTTATGACGAAACTCAGGAATATAAAATGGATTAGGTAGAAAACGAACATCCCATACCATATCTGCATCGAGAGGAATACCATACTTAAAACCAAAGCTCACTACAGTAATCGCCATACCATGAGCTTCATCAACTTGAGCAAAGCGCGTTTTTAAATACTCTTTCAAGCTAGCCGTCTTCATATTAGTGGTATCAATAATAAAATCTGCTTTATGGCGCACAGAGTTAAGAATTTGGCGTTCTTTTTTTAGCCCTGTTGTAATTAGCCCATTAGGAGCCAATGGATGACTCCGTCGACTTTCCTTATATCGACGAATCAAAGTCTCATCTGTAGCATCCATAAATACAATTTCAAAATCTACCTTCATATCTTTTAATGTATCTAAAGATGAAGAAAGAGCTTCAAAAAATTCGCCCCCCCGAATATCTACAACAAGAGCAACGCGATTAGTCCGTTCTCCACCTTGTCGGCAAATTTCACTTAATTTAGGAATCAGCACAGGGGGAATATTATCAATACATAAATACCCCATATCTTCTAAAGCTTGCAATACTTGAGTTTTGCCGGCACCTGACATACCTGTAACTATTAACAAACGAAATGCTTCCATAGTTTTACTCCATTATAAAAGATTATCTTCAATCCAATGGGCTACTCCATCGTCATTATGATGGCCACAAATTGTATGAGCCACAGATTTTACATGATCTGTAGCGTTTTCAACAGCTACAGAGTAACCTGTTTTACGTAGCATAGAAATATCATTTTCTGCATTACCAAAAGAAACGATATGTTCTAAACTAATATGATTATCTAAAGCTAGTTGTGTCAAAGCACGCCCCTTTGACACATTAAGGGCAACGATTTCTAAAAAGTCTTTTTGGCTACGAACTAGATTAACCAAATCGCCCACTTCAGGAGTCAAAGTATCAATAATTTGATCAATCCCCTCTACTGTATCAATAGCGATTAGCTTATTTGGTTCAGACTCTAAAGTATATAACCCATCACCTAAAAACTCTGCTTTCGCTCCCGTTTGAACTTCATAGAGATCGGACTGCCACGTTTTATGATGACATAGCAAATGATCATCTATATAAGATTGTATATGCCAATCATATTGTTTTGCTAATTCATAAATACGCTGTACAGCCTCAACAGAAACGGTCTGCTCAAATAGTTTACACCCTGTTTCCAATTCTTGAGTGAGTCCTCCAGAGAACAAAATCATCGGTACATTACCAAGCTTTAATGCCTGCCCAATGGGCTTAGCCGTTTGATACATCCGTCCCGTAGCAATGGTAACAACGATGCCCCTTTGCTGTAAACGATGTAACACATCTACTGTATAGTCAGATACAGTATTATCACTGCGTACCAAGGTTTCATCACAATCGATGGCAACCATTTTAATATGAGAAAAAGAAGGATTCATGTTTGCCTCCTTTATAGAAATTTTAAATACTCTTTATTATACCATTAATAGTGGCTATATAGATAGAAATTAGCGGTAATAACCCTAATAATGACAAGAAAGTTTACTCATGAAATTTCCATTAAATGAAAAATCATCTATTTTCGATAAATCATTCTATATTAATTAAATAGACGGCATTAATGAAACACTATATAAAAAGCCTCATATTATTTTATATTAAACACAAAAAGAGACTCCCGAAGGAGTCTCTTTCGTATGAGTAACTATCAAATTAGAATTTGTAGTTAAGGTCTGCACGGTAGAAGTCAGCTTTATCATTACCGTTTTGATCTTTCCAATCAAAACCGTAGTTAGCTGTTAAGCCTACGTTGTTTTGCAATGCATAGTCAACAGTTGCCATCCAACCTTTAGCATTTGTAGTGTAGATGTGGTTGTAAGTTGTATCTACGATTGGAGCATTAACTTTTGCATCGAAGTATTGACCTTTTACACCCCAAGTACCTTGTTTTTTGATGTCGTAGTTACCGAAACCAACGCCTGCAGTCCAAGCTTGAGATTCGTCAACGTTGGAAGCTTTCAACCATTCGCCACCTACCCAAACTTTGTCGAAGTTAGCGTCAGCGTTGAAGCCGTAGATGTTTTTGTAACCAGAGGATTGGTTAACGCGATCGTAGAAACCACCAACCATAGTGTGTTTACCTACTTTACCATTCAAGCCTACATATGTATGAGTTACATTACTCATTTTAGATAAGGAATTATCCCAAACAACAGTGCCATTAGGATCAATTTGAGGATTACCATTAGCATCAAGTTTTGGAGTACCAGTAAGCAAGCCGATATTACCAGATACCATGTAACCATAAGCTGCTTGTAAGTTTACTTTATCGTTACCAGCGTTGAATTGTGCACCATCGAATGTACCATCGAATGCTAAACCGCCACCAAGAACTTGGTTAAAACGACCAGCTTTAGCGGATACATGTTCGCCGAATTTATGGTTTACATAAGCGCGATCAATTGTAGCATCTGCTTTATCTTCATTTTCAGAGTTGCCCAATTCGAAGCTACCGGAAGTCATACGAACAACTGCATCAGTGCGATCGTTTACTTTTGCGTTGAATTGTACACGTGCACGAGCGTCGAATTTGGATTTAGCATGTTCAGCATCTTTATAACGAAGACGAGCATCACCAGTAACTTTTACATTACCAACGCGGTCTTCCAAACGAGCTACACGAACGCCCAAGTTGTTCAATTCGTTAGAGAATTCATCAGCCAAACGGTTGATCATAGCTTGTTGTTCTGCGTTAGCGCGGTCTTGGTTAGCCATAGCTTTAGCTACCATTTGAGCCATTTCGTAACGAGTGATGTTGTTTTGGCCTTTGAAAGTACCATCTGGGTAACCATTGATAACACCAGCGTTAGCCAATTGAGAAACTGCTTGGTATGCCCAAGAATCTGGAGTTACATCGGAGAATGGGTTAGCTGCGAATGCAGTAGTTACACCCAAAACTGCTGTTGCTGCAAAGATTGCTGCGAATTGTTTTTTCATAGTTGAATTCCTTCTTTCTGAAAAAAATAGAAAATAAAATGTTACAAGTCATAACATTCACATTCTACTCAGTTCTTCAGATTAAGAATCTTTGGGAGTGTCCACGTTTCCTCGCCACATTCTGCATCGAAGTTCTTCGTTTCATGTGTTTGCTACTTCTCGTACGGTGATATTAGCACAACCACTTTTTCGTGTAAACCCTTTTTTCTCAATTGTGTTCTCATTATCTTGTTTTTATAACTTAAAATGCTTGCTAAGTTAGATTTTATCTAGTTTTATAGGATATAATTTTTTTCATAAAAAAATTTAATTTTATATTCCTTTCTATTAATTGAGAATTTTTATTATATTTTTCATTAAGTTAAACTTATTAATATATATATAA
>CAJZEE010000040.1 GCA_915066865.1 uncultured Veillonella sp. | reverse complement strand
GATTGTTTTGCCGCCGATAAGAGGGAGGATATCTACATTTAAAATAGAACCTATTTCCTTCGCTTCATCGGAAATTTGTTTAATTAGTTCTCGTGTAGGCGCAATGATAAGCACTTGTTCTTGATGAACATCAGTATGTACACGTTGTAGAATTGGCAGTAAGAATGCTAGTGTTTTCCCCGTGCCGGTTTGAGCTTTGGCTATGACATCATTCCCTTTAAAGACGACAGGAATGGATTGTTCTTGAATTGGCGTAGGCTCCTTTATACCTTGTTTTTGTAGGGCTTGGATAAGTTCATCACAAACACCTAAAGATTTAAAAGATTTCATGAATCGTCCTTTCTATAATACATATTATATTAATTATAACGTATGCACATATTAGGGGCAAATGAATTGAACTTGGAAGATGTATAGTCTTAACATACTCTAGGCTCAATAAATATTATAGTATTTTGGGTATATTTTTTTGATAATATATGGAAAAATACTGATATAACTAAGTAAAATGAGAAATGAAAATATTAAAATAGCTACATTTAAACTGTTTATAAACTATTAATTGAGAATGTGAGAGTATTTGTAAATGATAATCTTAATAGAGTTTATTGATTACAGTATCTAAATATATAGCTATGAAATATTAAATTTCAGCTAGTATTCAGTATTTTATTAGATAATTATATAGATAATCTCATATTAAATATGATAATAAAATATAGATATGAGATAAAAAATAACCATAAAAATGATAATAATTGTTGAAATTAATGCTTGATTTGATATAATAATTTAAGATATTAATACGCATTATTATTTTGTGTGGTTAATATGAGGTTGTTAGGTACAATAATTAGGAGGTGTCGTATGGCTATCAAAAAGTTGAAAGACATGAAGCCAGGTGAGTCTGGTCTTATTGTTGCACTACATGGCAGTGGCAATGTTAAGCATCGTCTAATCGACATGGGGCTCGTACATGGTACAAAAATCCATGTTATGAAGTTTGCCCCTTTGGGTGATCCGGTGGAGATCAAAGTAAAAAACTTTGAATTAGCACTTCGTACAAGCGAAGCTGGCATGATTGATGTAGATGTTCAATAGGAGGTTCACATGGCAGAAAATGGGCAAATTCGCATTGCCTTAGCAGGTAACCCAAACTGTGGTAAGACTACAATGTTTAACAATATCACAGGGGCGAAGCAACACGTTGGTAACTATGCCGGCGTTACAGTAGAAAAAAAGGAAGGCCATACGAAATTTGATGGCCATGAGTTATTGTTTATTGACTTACCAGGTACATATAGCTTAACTGCACGTTCCTTGGATGAGTTAGTAGCGCGTAATGTTATCGTAAATGATAACCCAGATGTAATTGTTAATGTTCTTGATGCATCTAACTTGGAACGTAACTTATATTTAGCTGCACAATTATTGGAACTTGAAAAGCCAATGGTTATTGCTCTAAACATGGCTGACGTTGCTGAAGAAATGGGCATCAAATACGACCTAAAAAAAATGGCAGAAATGACAGGGGCTACCATTGTTAGTACTGTAGGTCGTACAAATATTGGTACAAAAGACTTGTTAGAAGCAACAATTAGTGTAGCTGCTTCTCAAAAAGCTCCTGGTGTAACAATTAATTATGGTGATTTGTTAGAAGGCAAAATTAGTGAGCTTGTAGAAGAACTAAAACAAGCTGGCACTGTTACATATCCACTTCGTTGGATTGCTGTTAAGTTGTTAGAAAAAGATGCGGACGTTATTGGCAAAGTTATGCGCTTTGATAATACGGAAGCTGTTATTCAAAAGGCTGAAGCTATTCGTGAAGAAATTAAGGATCAAGTTGATCTTGATATTGTATTCCAAGAATATCGTCACCGCTTTGCTGTAGAAGTATACAATGCATGTTTAACACAAGCGCCAACTCAATTGGAAACACGCTCTGACCGTTATGACAAAATCTTAACGCATCGAATTTGGGGCTTACCAATCTTCATGGTTGTTATGTACTTATTATTCGCGTTTGTTAACTTTGTAGGTGGGATACCTCAAGGTTGGATTGAAGATGGTTTCGCTGCATTACAGGCTTATGTGGTTCAGACTATTCCAGAGGGCCAATTACAGTCACTCGTATCTGATGGTATTATTGCCGGCGTAGGTGCAGTACTTTCATTCTTGCCATTAATTTTATTACTCTTCCTTGGCATTTCTTTCTTGGAAGATACAGGGTATATGGCTCGTGCAGCCTTCGTAATTGACCGTGTAATGCGCGCATGTGGCTTGCATGGTAAATCCTTTATTCCTTTGTTATTGGGATTTGGTTGTTCCGTGCCATCTGTAATGGGTGCTCGTATCCTTGATAACTATAAGGATCGAATGGTTACTATTTTGATTACACCATTCATGAGTTGTTCTGCTCGTTTACCGGTATATATCTTATTTGCAAATGCATTTTTCCCAAATGGTTGGGATAGTACATTTGTTGTATTTTCTGTATATTTCTTGGGCATTATTTTCGGTATTATCTTTGCAAAGATCTTCCGTAAGTTCTTATTTGCAGGTGAAGCTGAACCATTTGTAATGGAACTACCTCCATATCATTTACCTACATTGAAAGCTACTTGGATGCACATGTACGAACGTGCTAAATTGTACATCATTAAAGCTGGTACATTCATCATGGCCGCATCTATTTTGATTTGGTTCATTACAGCGTACCCAATGGATGTAGAATACTCTAAAGACTATGATGCAATGAAAGAACAAGTTGCTCAAGAGTATGAAGTAAAAGATGCAGCTACATTAGCTCAATTCGGTATCGCTACAGATGACCAAAAAGATGCAGTTGATAAAATTGTTGAAGATATGAAATCTACTGTACAAGATGCTACTAATGCTGCTAAGGACGCAGGAGAAGATGAACCTGAAGTAGCAGTAGAAGAAGATTCTGAAGCACCTGAATTATTCAATGATATTAAAGATGAAAATAAAGACTTGTTCCCAGCAGCATGGGCAATGTATAAAAACAGTGCTAACTTAGATGCTGAAAATGACAAACTTGATAAAGAACAAGCTTCTGAAAAAATTGAACAATCCTATGCAGCATCTTTTGGTAAAGCTATTAACCCAGTGCTAGAACCATTGGGGTTTGATTGGAAAATGGGCCTATCATTAGTAGCTGGTTTAGCGGCTAAAGAAGTAGTAATTTCTACATTGGGTACTATCTATGCTGTAGGTGGTGATGATCAAAATCCAGCACCGTTGACTGAGTACCTACAAAACGACTCTCACTTTACACCATTAATTGGTTTGACAATGATGTTGTTTATCTTAATTTACCCACCTTGTTTGGCAACATTAGCTGTTATCAAACGTGAAACAGGTTCTTGGAAATGGGTTGCTTTCATGTTCTTCTATGAAAATACATTTGCTTGGATTGCATGTTTCATCTTCTATAACATAGGTCGCGCATTAGGTTTCTAATCTAAAATCGCTAAATAGGAGAGTTTAGCCACTTTTAGATACTTTGAACAAAAATGAATTAAAACATTGCGATTTTGTTATAAGTAATTTAAAAATAATACTTGATAATTATCAATATTCGTGGTTAAATGATAATGAGAAAAGGGAAATATCCTTTAGATATTGCTTTTATCTTGTTTATCACTAAGACAGATATTGTAATTTAGTAGATATTGAGAAAGAGGCATAGTAATGGATAATCTTGTTATAGGACTCATAGTTGTATTAGCATTAGCTTATATCGGTAATAAATTTTACAAACAAATGTCTGGTAAAGGTGGCTGCGGCTGTAGTGGCGGTGGCTCCGATTCTGGCTCTAAAAAATCTTCTGGTTGTGGTGGTAGCTGCAGCTGTGATGGTTCCAATAAGGCATTAGGCATTAAACGTACCGCTAAGTAAGCTAATACGAATTCTGAATTTGAAAGAGGGGTCTCTATAATAGGCTCCTCTTTTCAAATATAGTAAGTAATTTTTATATATATTCAGTAGAAAGGAATATTATTATGTTCAACTTCAACCAAAACAATCTTAAAAACGCTAATTTATTCGCAGCAGGTCTTGCATTGGGTACTGTAGGTCTTAAAGTGTTAACTTCTAAAGACGCTAAAAAAGTATATGCTGGTATCGTAGCAGCTGGTCTTCGCGCTAAAGAAACTGTATTAGAAACAGCTGAAAAAGTACAAGCATCCGCATCTGATGTATTGGCAGAAGCTCAAGAAATCAACGAAGCACGCAACGAAGAAATCTTTGAAGAAAACAAATAATTGAGGATTTAACTATGTTACAATTTTCTGTTGTACGAAAACTCAGAAATCGCTTACACGTTAAGGTGTCTGGGCATCGCTTTACAGAAGCAGAAGCTGCTTATGTAGAGGATACATTGCTCCTTAATGATGCAATTGTAGATGTAACCTTCTACACTCGTAGCAGTCAAATCGCCATTAAACATAATGGTGATTCTGATGCTGTGCGTGATGCAGTACTTGGTCTACGCGATTTAGATTTGTCCGAAGCACCAGCTTTGAACGAATACTCTCCACGCTTGGTAAATAAAAAATACCGTGAAATGATGATTAACCGCACAGCAGTTTACTTAGGTAAAAAAGCAGTGTTACCTGCACCAATTGCGGCTGCATGGGCATGGTTTGATGGGATTAAATTTATCGGTAAAGCGATTAAAACATTGTGGCAACGTAAGTTAACTGTAGAAGTACTTGATGGTGTAGCTATTGGTGCTGCATTACTTCAAAAAGATTATCCTACAGCTGGAGCCGTTATGTACTTACTTGGTATTGGTGATATCTTAGAAGAATGGACTCACCGTAAATCCGTATTGAATCTCGCTCAAAGCATGTCCTTGAACGTAGATAAAGTATGGGTATTGGTGGATGATATTGAAGTAAGCAAACCTGTTAATGAGGTTGTAGCTGGTGATCAAATTATCATTCGTCAAGGCGAAGTGATTCCATTGGATGGTGTCGTTATCGACGGGGTTGTTCTTGTTAATGAAAGCTCCATGACAGGGGAACCAGAAGCGGTTCGTCGCGATCAAGACAGTTCTGTATATGCAGGTACTGTTGTTGAAGACGGTAAAGCTATTGTAGAAGTACGTAGCACATCCAAAACATCTCGTTACGAAAAAATCGTTAACCTCATTGAAGAGTCTGAACAAATGAAATCCGGTATGGAACAACAAGCATACCGCATGGCTGATAAATTAGTTCCAATAAGCTTTATTGGTGCTGGTTTAACATACTTGTTGACTCGTAATGTGATGAAAGCATTGTCTTTCGTAATGGTTGACTTCTCTTGTGCTCTTAAATTATCCATTCCATTAGCAGTACTTTCCGCTATGCAAGAAGCATCTAAACGCGGTATCACTGTTAAAGGTGGTAAGTTCCTAGAACAAATTGCACAAGCAGATATGATTGTGTTCGATAAAACAGGCACTCTTACTAAAGCTGAACCTGAGTTTGAACAAATTATTCCATTTAACGGTCATGATGCAGATGAAATGTTGAAATTAGCTGCATGTATTGAGGAGCATTTCCCTCATTCCATGGCAAAAGCAATTGTACGTGCTGCTAAGGATCATGCATTACCTCATAAGGAAATGCACTCTGACGTAGAATACGTTGTGGCTCATGGTATTGCATCTAAGGTTGGTCGCTATCGTGTACGCATTGGTAGTGCTCATTATATCTTTGATGATGAAAAAACAAAGATTCCTGCTGATGAACAAGAAAAATTCAATAATTTACCAAATACATCTTCACATATTTACCTCGCTATTGGTGGTACATTAGCAGCGGTTATTTGCATTAAAGACCCTGTACGTGAAGAGGCAAAACAAGTTATAGCTGATTTGCATGCATTAGGCATTAAAAAGGTTGTCATGATGACTGGTGACTCTAAGCGTAATGCACAACGCGTAGCTGATGAACTTGGTATTGATGAAGTGCATGCAGAAGTATTGCCAGAAGATAAGGCAAGTTATGTAAAACAAGCCAAAGCTGAAGGCTATACTGTTATGATGGTAGGGGACGGTATCAATGACTCCCCAGCAATTTCTGAGGCTCATGTTGGTATCGCTATGAATGAAGGCGCTCCAATTGCTCAAAAGATTGCGAATGTTACTATTTCTTCCGATAATCTACAAGCTCTTGTAGATTTGCGCCGCATTTCTATTGCATTGATGAAACGTATCAAAGCAAATTACAATGGTATCGTTGGTTTCAATGGTGCTCTTGTTGGTGGCGGTGTACTTGGCTTTATGCCACCAAGTCAAACTGCTTGGTTGCATAATCTATTCACATTGGGGATCGGGCTTGAAAGCATGACACCATTGTTGAAAAAAGAAGAACCAAAGGAAACTGTTCCTACAATTGATGTAACAGCTGATTCTGTAGTAGCTTAATCAAAGGAACCTCCATATAGGTATTGATTTACCTATATGGAGGTTTTTCTTTTTTGATGACATTTATCTATGATTATTGTAAAATACAAGGAGATTACATATCGTAGGAGATTTATATGAACATTTTGATAGATATTTGCAGACGCTCCTTCTATTTGAATCTATTTATTGTGGTAATTCCCATTATTGCATATATGATTCATAATGGATCGAGTGCGACAGTAGCACTAGTATGGTATTTGTTGTTATCCTTGTGTATGCCTTGGGCCTATTTATCATTTAAAAGCAGTACCTTTGGTGAGGGTAAATCTATAAGTCGTATCGCTTATGTAGTGAGCTGGGTTGTCGTTCACGGTATCAGCTATAAAGGAATTTTCTTAGGTATTGATTTATCCATGTTGTGGGGATGGCCAACAGTAGGTCGTGATATAGCCTTTTTATTAGCTATGTATTTTAGTGTCACATTTAGCTTGATTATAGCTTATGGCTTAACTCGATTGGTGGGAGACCGTAATGAATAAAAGTTTTTGGTTATTTACGTTAATTTGTTCACTTTTTGTAAGTGCTATTACGACAGTACTTTCATTAAGTGGGGCACTATCAATACCCATTTTAGTGTTCCCCGTTTTGTCGCTAGTCATACCAATTATGGTGCGACGACTAAAGAATGCCAAGTTTAACGATGATTTACCGCTAAGCATGGGCTATCATGCTTATAGTTGGGCTTGGTGGACGGTATTTTCGTTTCTTCATACACCATTTAGCTTTAATGTAGATAATGGATTAGCAAAAGTACTACTTTTATTTGTAGTATATTTTATCGTTCAAGTTCTTATTGAGCTATGTGGCTTATTAGCTACAAAGTTTTTCAATCGTACTCATCGATGGGGTATGATTGATGAAGCATTAGATATAATTGTCTATACTATACCGATTCCATTCTTGTATATTGGCTCAATCCTATATATAGATTTACAGGATCCGATGGTATATTTTATGTATGCATCATCTATGAATGTAAATATATTATTTGCTGAACTTGTATTATTACTAGTTTCTTTATTGGTCTTTGTATTCTATTTGTATCCAAGAGATTTAGCATATAAGGGTGTACGTTTGTTGCGTATCATTATTACTGCAGGTATATGGCTTGCTATGAACGCTCATATTTTGTATGGTGGTTATATTCCAGAATTTATTTTATCTTTAGTTCCCACCGTTTTTCCAACGTACCAAGGTAATCCACTAGTGTTTGTAACTCCAGCTTTATTAGAAGCTGGTGTGACAGGTGTAGCAGTGATTATAGGTGCATTGGTAGAGCGTGGTATTATTTCACGATGCCGTGAACGTATTTAATTTCTAGTTTCGACTTATATCCGTAAGGAATGAGAGCGAAGGAGGATCTATGAACAACATTGAACGTCCATTGGATGATAACTCAACTGTATCAATCCACGACAATGAAAAACTGAAGCAAGTTGAACGTAAAGAAGCCAAAAAAGAGAAGAAAAGTGGCATTACGATTCGAGAATTGACGATTATTGGTTTACTAGCCGGTATCACTATTGCATTAGGCCTTTCTGGATATGGTATTATTCCATTAGGTCCGCTAAATGTAACAACTTTACACGTACCAACTCTAATTGGTGCTATTGTAGAAGGACCAAAAGTGGGAGCCTTTGTAGGCTTTATCTTTGGTTGCTATAGTTTGTGGCAAAATATTACAGCTCCTAATATTTTATCCCCACTATTTATTAATCCAATTATTTCCGTATTACCACGTATACTTTTCCCAGTATTAGCATATTTGGTATATCTATTATTGTGGAAAGCACCGCAAGGTCCACGTATTATTGTTTCTGCTTTTATGGGGACCGTATTCCATACAATCATGGTTATGGGATTAATCTTCTTACTCTATGCAGATATGTTTGCTCTTAAAATGAATCTTAGTCCAGATCAAGTATTAGGCTCTGTCGTATTCTTGTCTGTTACACATGGTATTCCAGAAGCCGTTTTTGCTGCTGTAATTGTAACACCTGTAGCAATGGCATTACGTAAAGTCTTGCGCAAAGATGCTCCTAAGAAAACTAAAGGTGAAGCTATAACAGAAGTAAAAGTTGCAGATCCTCAATTAACAGAAACTGAAGCGGTAGAAACTAAATAAGTTGAAGTTGTAGACGAAAATATAACGAAATAGTATTTTACAGGCTTTTTATAAATATGATAAAATAAATATCATTCGATAAGTATTGAGGAGGATAATCATGGCTAAACGTATTCGTACTATCAACACTGAATCCTTACAAAAAACTGCTAAAACTGGCGGTTGTGGGGAATGTCAAACATCTTGCCAATCCGCTTGTAAAACAAGCTGCACAGTTGGTAACCAAGTTTGCAAACAAAAATAATGAAGAGGCTCGCTTAGCGGGCCTTTTTTATTTATGTTTTAAAGACATACATTGTATGGTATATCTTTATGACTCTTTTTATAACGTTTAGTGTGGAAATGTGGTACAATTATCTAGAAAGTTCTATATACTAGGGCTTTTACCATACAAATTAATTGGAGGTACCATGTTAGAATTAAAACCAATGATCCATAAGTTTCGGATGAAGGATAACTATTACTGCTTAGACGTGAATAGCGGTATTATCCATGTTATCGACGAACTCATCGATAGAGTTCTTGACATATATGATGGCACTAATCGCGATGCTGTACATGCTGCGTTAGATGCTAAAGAAGATGCAGTAGAACTAGATGAGATTATGGACGAGTTAGATGAGCTCATCAAAGCGGAGCAATTATTTGCGCCGATGAGTAAAGAGTTTAAACTTGTAGTAGGTGAGAAACCTATTGTTAAGGCATTATGCTTAAATATTGCTCATGATTGTAACTTAGCATGCAAATATTGCTTTGCTAGTCAAGGTGATTACGGCGGTGTTAAACGAGAATTAATGAGCTTTGATGTAGCAAAACGGGCTGTGGATTTTCTTATTAAAATGAGTGGATCTCGTCAACATTGTGAGATTGATTTCTTTGGTGGCGAGCCATTATTGAACTGGGATGTAGTTAAACAAACGGTTGAATACATTGAATCTATTCAAGAAAAGCACAACAAAATCTTCAAACTTACATTGACCACGAATGGTATGCTTTTAACACAAGATAAAATTGATTATGTGAATGAGCATAAGATGAGTCTTGTATTATCTTTGGATGGTCGTGAATCCGTTCATAATGCGATGCGACCTGTAGCGGGTAGTGGTGCTGAATCCTATAAATATATTGCAAAGAATCTTGTCAATGCTGTAAAACAGCGTCACGGTCTTGAATACTATGTACGTGGTACGTATACACATAAAAACTTAGACTTTACTAAAGACGTTATGGCAATGTCTGATCTTGGCTTTGAGCATTTGTCCATGGAGCCTGTTGTCGGTGAAGAAGGGGACTATGTACTTCGTGAAGAAGATTGGCCAGCTTTAGAGAAAGAATATGAAAAACTAGCAGATATTTATTTACAACGCCAGTTAGAAGGCTGGGGTGAGAAGTTTAACTTCTTCCACTTCCGCATGGATTTATATCGTGGGCCATGTATGGCGAAACGCCTTCGCGGTTGTGGGGCAGGTCATGAATATATGGCGATTGTACCAAATGGTGATATTTATCCATGCCATCAATTTGTAGGCAAAGATGGATACGTGCTTGGTAATGTGTATGATGGTTTACAAAATACAGAGATTCCTAAAGATTTCCGCAATACACATGTATTCTCTAAGCCAATTTGTGCTGAATGTTGGGCGAAATTCTTCTGTTCCGGTGGCTGTCATGCTAACAACATTACATTAGGTGGCGATCTAGAGACACCTTATGAATTTGGTTGTCGTTTACAGAAGAAACGTATTGAATGTGCTATCATGATTCAAGCCGAATTAGAACAAGCTGGTATTGATGGCAGTATTCCTGTTGCATTAGGTTAATTACATTTGATTCTCCGAGTATAGTAGGAGTTTATATGAAACAAAATAGTAATCAAACTACAGAACGCTGGGGAATTCGCTATACCGGTATAGTTCAAGGGGTCGGATTCCGACCCCTTGTTTCTATGTTGGCCCATTCTCTAGGATTAACAGGTTTTGTATATAATGATAGTCAAGGCGTGTATGTTGAAGTTCAAGGTTTTCTAGGTGAATTGCAGTTATTTTTAGATGCTGTTCAAGAGGAGCAACCTCGTTTATGTCGTATTACTAGTCAAACTGTACAGCATCTTACACTTAATATGCATGAAAGTGATTTTGTTGTGCAGGCATCCCCTTTAGGTGAATCCGTGAGTACCTTTATTAGTGCTGATACTGCGCCTTGTAATGATTGCCTTAAAGAGTTACAACAAGATAAACGTAGAAAGGAATATCCTTTCATCAATTGTACAAATTGCGGACCAAGGTATACGATAATTAAATCTTTGCCCTATGATCGAGAACGGACGACGATGAATGAGTTCCCCATGTGTGAAGATTGTAAGGCTGAATATGAAGATATAGAGGGGCGTCGTTATAGAGCTGAACCAAATGCATGCTCTTATTGTGGGCCTCGTTATACTTTATACAAGCCAAATCGCACGGCTGTAGATATGGTAAATGTATGGAATACTACGCGGGAATTGATCAATGAAGGTAATATTATCGCTATAAAAGGTGTAGGAGGGTATCATCTTGTTTGCGATGCTAGAAATGATGCTGCTGTACAACGATTACGTAAGCGGAAGAATAGACCGCATAAACCATTAGCAATAATGGTGGGATCTCTAGATATGGCGATTGAGTTAGCACATATTAACGATGTAGAACTAGATGTATTAACGGGGATGGAACGTCCTATTGTGTTATTAGAAAGAAATCATAATAGTTCTGTTCGGTTAAGTCCTCACGTTGCACCTGACAATCATATGTTGGGTGTGATGTTGCCTTATTCACCGATGCATGAGGTGTTATTGCCCTCTGATGCAGCTTGGGTTATGACCAGTGGTAACAGAAGTGGTGATTCCGTATTATATAACGACGACCAAGCGTTTAATGAACTAGGTGAGGTAGCAGACTATTTCCTCGTTCATAATCGTGAAATCTATGCTCCTCTTGATGATTCTGTGGTGGTGGTCATCAATAATAAACCTCGATTTATTCGTCGCAGTCGTGGCTATGTACCTGAGCCAATTCATTGTGACGGTTTAGAACAAACTTCGATATTAGCTATGGGCAGTGATTTGAAAAATGCGTTTGCTGTGAATAAAGGTAGTGAAGTTCTTGTAGGACCCCATATTGGAGATTTAGAGAATGCATCTACTCATAAAACCTTAGAATGGACCATTGAACGATATAAAAATTTATTTTCTATACAACCAGAAAAGATTATTATAGATAGTCATCCCCAGTTTTTCTCTTCTCGGTTAGGTGAAAGAATAGGTGAAAGTCTCCATCTTTCTGTTGTACCTGTTCAGCATCATCATGCTCATATAGCCTCTGTTATGGCAGAACACAATTTAAGGGGGCTGGTACTAGGAATTGCTATGGATGGTACTGGCTATGGACCAGATGGGACTATATGGGGGGGAGAATTCCTCCTTTGTAAAGGCAATCAATATCAGAGATTGGCACATATTCATGCGGCTCCATTGCCTGGTGGAGAAAAGGCTGTTTCTGAACCTTGGCGACAAGCCTTATGGTATATTCGTAATTATTATGGCGATGATATCCCTTTTGTATATCAAGAATGGATGAAAGAACTTCCAAAGGGATGGGAAATTTTAGATAAAGCATTACAATCTACGATGCCCATGATTCAAGCTACAAGCTGTGGGCGATTATTTGATACTGTAGGTGCTTTATTAGGTCTTGGTATGGTGCATAGTTATGATGCACAAATTGCCATTTCCTTAGAAACTCTATGTGGTGATGAAAAAGGATCACTACTTGCTTACAATTATGACGGACATATTCTTGATTTTACACCTACAATTCAATCTATTATGGATGGCGTTGTTCGTGGTGAATGTCGAGCTCATTTAGCCGCTTCATTTCATAAAACAATGGCAATCGCACTATGCGAAACGGCTGCAGACTTGATGGAGCGATATAATATTAGTGATGTGGCTATGTCTGGTGGTGTATTTCAAAATCGTAAACTATTAGAATTTATATATAAGACGTGGCATATAGGTAATTTATATATGAATGAAGCGGTTCCCTCTAATGATGGTGGACTTGCTTTAGGACAACTGTGGTTAGGAAATCAATTATAAATTGTCATATAGCTCTTATTCTTAGATAAATTTATTTAGTAATGTCCTGAATATTGTTTAATCTATGTGAGTGCCATAGCTAGTTTAAGTTCTAGTTGTTTGTGCACACTATCACTAAATAATGAGTGTAACTGTGATACAATAATATTAATTTTATTCATATATTTCGGAGCTGTTTTATTGAAGTAAATGTATATAAAACTTGTTATAAATGATATAGATAAGGAGATAATATGTGCTTAGCTGTACCAGCGCAATTGATTGCTGTGAATGATGCTATTGGTACCGTTGAATTGACAGGTGCTACCCGTGACTGCAGCTTGCTCCTCGTACCAGATGCAAAGGTCGGGGACTGGTTGTTAGTTCATGCAGGTTTTGCTGTACAAATTGTTGATGAAGAAGAGGCTCAAAAAACATTAGAGGCCTTTAAGGAGTTAGAAGAACTTGAAGAAGCTTACTTTGCAGGAAAAGCAGCACACAGCTGATGCTTTGTTAAGGCGCATCAATGCGCTTCATAAGCCCGGTGAAACTGTGCGGCTTATGGAGGTTTGTGGTACGCATACAGTATCGATTTTCCGAGAAGGTCTTCGTCAATTATTGCCAAGTGGCATAGAACTTGTTAGTGGACCAGGATGTCCAGTATGTGTAACTGATCAAACCTATATGGATAAGGCTTTAGCCTATGCAGAACGTGAGGATGTTATTATTGCTACCTTTGGGGATATGTTAAAGGTTCCAGGTAGCTATAGTAGTCTCAATGAAGCTCAAACAAAAGGAGCTCATATCCATGTTATTTATACGCCTTTAGAGGTAATAGAACTTAGCAAAAAATATCCAGAAAAGAAAATAATATTCTTAGCTATTGGCTTTGAAACGACTATTGCGATTATATGTGCTACTGTGAAAGCCGTTCGCGCAGCAGGACTTAAGAATGTATTCTTCTTAGTATCTCATAAATTAGTGCCTCCAGCATTGCGTGCACTATTAGATAAACAAGAAGGTCATATCGATGGATTTATTTTACCTGGCCATGTGAGTGTTATTATTGGTGAAGAACCATACCGATTTTTGCCCAAAGAATACGGTATTCCATCTTGTATCGCTGGCTTTGATGGCTTAGAAATATTGTCTGCTATAGCTAATATTTTAGAGCAACGTGAGTCTGGTAATGTTGTGGTGGGCAATACGTATCATTCTGTAGTTATGCAGAAGGGAAACCCTGTAGCCCAAGCTATGATCGAGGACGTGTATGAAGTATGCGATGATGTATGGCGTGGTATTGGTGTGATTCCTAACTCTGGTTTAGCATTAAAGGGGGAGTATGCAGCTTATGATGTAGAGCTTGCCCTTCCTATTAACTTGGATAAACCATCCCTTGATCCTAAAGGCTGTCAATGTGGACGTGTTTTGCAAGGCCTTATTAAACCGAGTGAATGTCCGTTATTTGGTAAAAGCTGTACCGCAGATCATCCGGTAGGTGCCTGTATGGTATCTGTAGAGGGTAGCTGTGCTGCATGGTATAAATATGGTTATTCTAGTGGTGGATCGACGTGGGAGGATTAATATGGAACGAGTTCGCTTAGTCCATGGTAATGGTGGACGATTTAGTCATGAGTTGACGGACCGTTTTATTTTGAAATATTTTACAAATGATTTATTGGCGCCCCTACACGATGGTGCCCAGTTTCCTGTTACAGCCGGGCGCATGGCCTTCTCTACAGATTCTTATGTGGTGCAACCTGCGTTCTTTCCTGGTGGTAATATTGGCAAGTTGGCTGTTTGTGGAACTGTGAATGATTTAGCCATGAATGGCGCGATACCTCAATATTTAAGTTGTGGTCTTATTTTAGAAGAAGGTTTGGCCTTTGAAGAGCTAGATGAAATTCTTCGCACTATGTCAGAAATGGCAAAAGCCGCAAATGTTCAAATTATTACAGGTGATACAAAGGTCGTTAAAAAGGGCGAAGTAGATAAAATCTACATTAATACTGCTGGTATTGGCATGATTCCAGATGGAATAGATATTGGTCCACATCGTGTGAAAGCAGGGCTAGATATCATTTTGTCTGGTGCTATTGGAGATCACTCCATTGCCGTTATGGGGCAACGGTTTGGGTTAGATTTATCTGACTCCTTAACAACTGACTGTGCACCACTAAATAAGATGGTTCAAGCAGTATTAGATAAAGTAGGAACTCAAGTTGCTTTGTTGAGAGATCCCACTCGTGGTGGCCTAGGTACCGTTTTAAAAGAGATCGCTGATCAGAGTCAAGTAGGCATTAAAGTTGAAGAAACGGCCATACCTATTCATGAAGAAGTGCAGTCAGTATGTAATATATTGGGGTATGACCCTTTATATTTAGCGAATGAAGGGAAAGTAGTTCTTATCGTTGAACCATCTGTTACGGACGAAGTTCTCAAGATTCTTCATAGTTTTGAAGAGGGAAGCGAAGCTGTTCTAATTGGTAAAACTTTAGATAAAAATATTGGTAAGGTTGGTCTACAAACGGCTATTGGAGGTGTTCGTTTGATTGATTTATTAGGTGAAGATCAGGTTCCACGAATTTGTTAAATTTATAATTAATAAAAGTAATTAAACTATATCATTTTGTTAATCTTTTTATTTCAATTTTTGAGCTTTCTAGATGTAGCTCGTATTAGATGTTGACACGATTTATCATTGATGATAGCATTAAATTAAGTTGCGTAAAATTCATTAAGAATTCATCGAAAATCTATATTATGTTAGTATCTTTATGTGTAAGTTCTTATACTTTCACTAGAATCTATGTATAGAATTTGTTAAAATATAAGTATCTATAGGAGGCTTATTATGAAAAAGAAGATTATTACAGCTGTTCTAGGGATTTGTTTAACTACAACTGCATTTGGTGGTATCTTGACAACTCAAGCTGGTGGACTTAGCAGCATTCTTGGTGGTGCAGCTAAAATTGGTGGTATCGGCATTGTTGTTAACAAATTTGGTCCACAAATTGACTCTTTCCTAAATAAATTATTGAAACAAAATAACTTGAGTACTGAATATACAACTAAAGTAGTTCCTATTATCAGTATTGGTACAAAAGGTTATATCGGTGCTGCTCAAGTTACTGGGCCTGCTTCTAGCATTGAAGAAGTTAAAGCTGTTGCTCAAGTAGAAGGTAGCTTTAATGGTATGGTTCGTGTAAAAGGCTTAGTTCCTGTTGATAGCACAAACCCAGTTGGTGCATCTCGTGTTCAAGGCGTAGGTGTATCTGCGATTATTGATTTGAAAATTTAATGGCCACTGAGCATATAAATTGATAGACTCAGGGAATAAGCACGGTCTTAGGCCCGTGCTTATTCTGTTGTATAACAGTTATACATTAGATACATTGTGGAGGAATTTATGAAGAAACAAGTACTTACACTTTTAATGGCATCCCTAATTTCAGGCACTGCATTTGCCGCTCCTGGTACAGTAACTGAAAAAACAAATGTTTTAGAAACTACTGTATATGGAACTGTACAAGATGGTGCTGTTGTGGACCGCATTAATCAACTTGATGAAACCGTGTATGGTACTGGTTTCAATGGTAATTCCGCAACATTGAGCAAACGTGTTGACTCCCTCTACAATTCTGTAGAAGGCAGTGGTACTAATATTTCTTTGCGCGAAGAAATGGATGCATTGGAATATACATATCAAAATAGCATTAACGCAGGATCTCTTGTAGACCGTGTAGAAAAGATGGAACGTAGCGTTAATGGTCGCATTGGTAGCGGTTCCTTACAAAAACGTATTATTTCTTTGAAAACAAAGGTATATGGTAGCAATATGTCTCTTACTAACCAAGTAGGCACATTGTCTGGTAACCAAGTGTTCAAAGTGACTTTAAATGAAGCGGTTTCTTCTAAAACTAGTCGTGAAGGTGATACTGTATCTTTTACTGTTGCAGAAAATGTAATGGATGGCAATGTCTTATTAGTACCTGCGGGCACTGTAGGTTCCGGAACAATTACTTCTTTGAAAAAGGCTCGTTCCTTTGGTCGTAATGGTGCGTTAGATATTACATTTGATACAATCCCAGCTATTGATGGTACAGAATTTACTGCTGTACAAGGTAAAGAGGCTAAGGATAAAACTCGTAGTGAAGTTAAAGCAGCAGGTGCATCTGTGGCGGGCGCAGTTCTACTCGGTCCTGTTGGGCTTGTAGGGGGCGCTTTCATCAAAGGTAAAAATATTGAGTACCCAGCTGGTGCTACTGTATATGTACAACCTCAAGATTCCGTAACAATTCAAGGTCTTGTTATTGGTGGTGATGGTTTAGCTCATAGTGATGATGAATTAGCTGATGCTGTAACTGTACCTAATACAACAGGTGAATCTGAAGAATATGTAGAAAATAATGATACTGATGAAAATGCAGCTGTAGCTGAAGATGCTACAGCAGTTGAGGAGCCAGAAGAACCTGTAGAAAATGTTTCTCAACCTATCGTTGTTGTAAAGCGTAATCAATAATTAACAAATTCTTAAAGTAATAGGAGTTCTAGTAACCATGAGGAAACGTAAAGTACAATGGCTGGCAGCGGCATGTGTTGTTTGTTTAGCACAACCTGTATGGGCCGCTACTGAGTCAACTATTGTATATCAAGATACATTGGATAGCGTAGGTCAATCCTATGCAGGAGAAATTTCTAAAGCATCTACACCTGAATATAGTAATATCCGTGTTGTACGTCGTGGTGAAAAAGCGAAATCTGCTACTCCTGCTGAACAGTTGCCTACACGTATCGATGCTAACAAAATGTCTTATACTGGCTCTACAGGTGATGTATATGCTCAAGGCGATGTTGTGGTGTCTCAAGGTAATCAAACTTTGATGGCTCCACGTATTGAAGGTAATACTAAAACTACAGAGTATCGTACTGTTGGGGGCTATCGCTATTTGGAAGATGGCGGTAAAACAAAAGATATTACAGGTCAAAATATGACGTATCGCACTAGCGATCGTCACTTTGAGGCGGACCAAGCCATGGGATGGAGCGATCCCTATTATGTAAAGGGCAATAACGCCACTTTTGATGGACAAATAGGCCATATGGAAAAGGGCATGGTAACTACAAAACATGCAATGGCTTTTGTTCATACTCCAGATTATCGTGTGGAGGGTCAAGATATTCAGGTATATCCTGGTGATAAAGTCGTTATTAAAAAACCATCCTTTTATATTAAAAACTTTAAAGTATTATCCTTGCCATCTTATACGACTTCATAGATCGGAAGAGCGTCGTGTAGG
>CAJZEE010000039.1 GCA_915066865.1 uncultured Veillonella sp. | reverse complement strand
ATCATTAAGAGACACACAAAAAAAGAGCGACGCCGCCAGCCATAATAACTACATTAACATCATTATAACGAGCTTCAACAGCCTCCTGCATAGATACCGCAGAATCTACAGAAATAAAGTCTACGCCACTTGGTATAGGCAAGGATGTGGGAGCACTTACTAATATCACTTTAGCCCCCATGCGTACAGCCTGTTCTGCAATGGCATATCCCATCTTACCGCTAGAACGATTTCCAATATACCGAACAGGATCAATACTCTCCTGTGTTCCGCCAGCTGTAACAAGTATAGTAGTACCTTCAAGCTCATTGGTGCTGCACATTTTAGATTCTAGCCAATCCACAATTGCTTCGGGCTCCGGTAAACGTCCTACACCAGTGATGCCACAAGCTAACCAACCTTCTGCAGGGTCCATAATATGGTAGCCCAAAGAACGTAATCCTTCTAAATTGCGTTGAGTAATAGGATTATTATACATTTCTGTATTCATAGCAGGACAAAGGTACTTAGGTGCTTTGGTAGCCATAATTGTTGTAGTTAACATATCATCAGCAATGCCTGCATAAATTTTTCCGATCACATTTGCTGTTGCAGGCACAACTACATATGCATCTGCCCAAGTGGCCAGTGCAATATGTTCTACATCCCACTGATGAACTTGTTCAAACATGTCTAGAGCTACAGGATGTCCACTGATTTCGCCAAATGTTAAAGGTGACGCAATATGCGTTGCATTTTGTGTCATTACAACCTTTACTTCAGCCCCTTTTTTACGAAGTCTGCTTACCACTTCAATTGCCTTATACGCTGCAATACCTGCAGATACTGCGACAATGATATGTTTTCCGCGCATGTTCTTCTCCTTTTAAAAATTCCTTGTATCAATGATACAAGGAATTGATTTTTTATTTAATGCCTTCTTTAGTGCGTTTATATGTCACTTCACCTTCAGCAATTTCATAAAATGCCAAAGATACAGGCTTGTCAGTCGCATGTGTAGATTCTGCTAAGCAAGGTTCGCCATCTGTTAATTCGCGAGCGCGTTTAGCCGCTAAAGTCACCAATGTATATTTGCTATCTACTTGGCTTTCCAATTTTTTTAATGGAGGTTTTACCATCATACTATCACTTCTCCTTAGACTCTTGATATTGTTTATAAATATATTGAATTTGCTCTTTATTACGACTAATCTTACAAGACTCAGCTCGCAAGATAGAAGCAACCTTTTCAGAAGCCTCTGCTAAATCATCATTTACAACGATATAGTCATAACGATGAGCTAAGGCCAATTCTGAACAAGCCAATGACAATCGTTTATCAATGACTTCTTTAGCATCTGTGCCACGATTATGTAAACGTTCAGATAACTCAGATAGTGACGGCGGTACAATGTAAATAAATACAGCATCGCTAAAACGTTCCTTAACCTGCATAGCGCCTTGAATATCGATTTCTAATAGTACACTTTTCCCATCATCTAATAAATCCATTACATGTTGTTTTGGAGTACCATAGTAATTATCATATACCTTAGCATATTCTAAGAATGCGTCTTCACTAAGTAAAGACTCAAATTCCTCTTTAGAGCGGAAGAAATAGTTAATTCCTTCCTTTTCACCCACACGTGGAGCACGGGTTGTCATAGAAACGGAATAAACTAAATTAGGCATTTCTTTACGAATATTCGCACAAATCGTACCCTTACCTGCGCCAGATGGCCCGGATATAACGATTAATAATCCTCTGTCTGACATATGCACTCCTATGATTCCACTGTATCTACATCCACATCATGTTGCACAAGTCGATGTGCTACGGTTTCAGGTTGAATTGCAGATAATACAATTTGACCACTATCCATAACTAATACAGCACGTGTCTTACGACCATATGTGGCATCAATGAGCAATCCCTTGTCTCTAGCATCTTGAACCATCCGCTTTATAGGGGCGGATTCAGGACTAATAATAGCCATAACACGGTTAGCAGATACCATATTACCAAAGCCTATATTCAGTAATTGAATACTCATTCATAGACCTCCTATTACTCTACATTCTGTACTTGTTCTCTAATTTTCTCTAACTCACATTTAAGTTGAACCACAAGCTCAGTAATAATCGAATCCATTGCTTTGGATCCGATTGTATTTACTTCACGATTCATTTCTTGCAAAATAAAATCGACCTTACGACCGATTGAGTTTGTATCTGCAAGTGTATTTCTTAATTGTACCACATGAGAGGTAAATCGGACAATCTCTTCCGTAATATCCGTCTTATCAGCTAATAGAGCAATCTCTTGTATAAAACGATCCTCACTAATACTCGCTTCTAAAGAAACTAAATATTCCTGAATTTTAGTTTTTATGTGTTCGCGATATGCTTCTACAGCACCAGATTTATTAGTGTCAATTTTAGTAATGATCTTTTCAAGTGTATCGATACGATCTAATAAATCCTGCTTGATATGTTGACCTTCCGCAGTTCGCATTGCTATTAAAGCATCTAATGCTTGAGTCGTAGCTTCTTTCACAATATCTAATAGAACATCTTCTGCAATTGGTGTATCTTGTTGTTGAACCCATTCGGTAGAAATCGAATTTACAGCTTGTAAAGGTACCTTTTTTGAATCATCATAGAATTCTTCTTGTACCAACAACTCTTGTATTTGTTTTCTCAATACACTATTAATAGTAAAAGTTTTAGGTCGCTCCCCTGCATCTAAAATAGAAACTGATACCTCAACCTTACCACGAGTAATACGATCTTGTATCATTCCACGAATAGTACTTTCAAAAGGATTCATTTGTTTTGGACTACGAATAAACAGATCCAAGAAGCGAGCGTTTACGGACTTAATTTCTACCGTACAGGTAATGCCATCTTTGGTTGCTGTGCCAGAACCAAAACCGGTCATACTTTTCATAAATCATCCTCCTTAGTAGTTTTTATTATTGTACCACGAATTACACAATCCGTGTTTAAATACTAAGAATTATATGTACACTATGGTATACTAAACTATACTTCTAAATATATTTGAAAGGAGTACTATGAATTTAGACGGACTTACCATGTCTGTACTCGCTAAAGAATTAAACGAGCGACTACAAACAGGTCAAATACAAAAACTATATCAAATAGATAAAACTACATTATTATTTAAAGTTCGAGCACTTAACGAAGACCAAAACTTAATTATTACCGTAGGTGCCACACCAGCAATGTATCTTAGCCAACCACTTCAAGATCTACCAAAAGAACCAAGCTCACTTTGCATGTTCTTACGAAAGCATATTGAAGGTAGCCGCATCGTAAAGGTGGAACAAATCAATGGCGACCGTATCATGTGTATCCAAACGGATAAACTAGAAATGGACGGTTCTATTACGAGTACATATATTTATATTGAATTAATGGGCAAATATTCCAACTGTATCTTCGTACAAGACGGTATTATTTTAGAATCCTTAATTCACGTCTCCCCTCTCATGAACCGTGAACGTATTATTAGTCCAAAAATACAGTATGATTTACCACCTAATGCTAATCGCGTAAGTTTAATGGACTTTGATAATAATGAAATAAAAAATCTACTTACTTCCTTTGGTAATGGCTCTGTGCAGCAATCTATTCGAGCTATCTTTAACGGTTTTGGTAAACCTTTATTGGATGAGCTTTTATATATTTCCAAATTAAGTGGTGAAGAAATCATAACTGATTTAGATACTTCTCAACTAGATACACTTGCTAAAGCCTTGTACGACCTCAAGGTAAAACTCGAAAATAGCAAAGGTTTATTTACTTTAGTCAACGATAACAATAAAAAAGCTTACACAAGTATTTTATTACATAACTATAAGGTATTAAAAGAATACAACACTATTTCTGAAGCCTTAGAGGAATCTATTCATAATACAAAGGCAATTTATACAGCTGATAAAGAGTTAGAAAAAATCTTAACAGCAGCCATCAAAAAGGAAGAAGGTCGCCATCAAAAGATCAAAGATGAATTAGAAGATACTAAGAAAATGGAAACCTATAAATTATATGGTGATCTTCTAATGATAAATGCACACCTTCAAGTGCAATATGAGCCTTCTATTGAATTACAAAATCTTCTTTCCGAAGAAAATGAAATGTTAACGATTCCTTTAAAGCCAAACTTAACGATTGTTGAAAATGCACAATGGTATTATAAGCTTTATACAAAACTAAAAAATCGTATGGTTAGTGGCGAGTTCCAACTCAATGCTAGTACTACAAAACTAGCATACTTACAATCTATTCTGTACAGCATCTCTTTAGCCACAACTCGTGAAAGCTTAGAAGAAATACGCAAAGAATGCATGGATGCAGGTATCATAAAAAAATCAAAAAAACCACTATCTTACAAGCTTGGCAAATCTAACTACATTCACTTAACAATTGATGAAGGTGAAATATTCATCGGTCGTAACAATCAACAAAACGAATATTTAACACACCGATTTGCAAAGCCAACTGACATTTGGTTCCATACACAGGATATCCAAGGTTCGCACCTTATTTTAAGACTCAATGTTGAGCCAGACGATATGATTCTATCTAAAGTAGCTCAATATGCAGCCTACTTCAGTAAAGCTCGTGATACTAGTAAGGTCCCGGTAGATTATACATACATTAAAAATATCAAAAAGCCACCTGGATCTCCTTTGGGATTTGTTATTTTTAATACCCATCAAACTATGATTGTGGAGCCGAAAAAGCCAGAAAACTATAGAGAATGATAAAAGCGAAGGTATCCCTTCGCTTTTATTTTTGGTTTATTATTTCGCTCACATTATTTTTTACATATTGATCTGAAAATTGATATTACTTATCTTAAGTTTTCTATGGAATTTAAAATATAAAAAGAGGCTAGATATAATATGATATCTAGCCTTTGTTTAAACTATTGGTTTTCTTCCGTACGTTGTTCAGTTTGTTTCAAACTTTCACGATTTTGACGCAAGCTTTCCAATGTTTTCTCCAAGTTGTTTTCAACATATTTAAGAACATCACCAGCATATTGAATAGAGCTAGCTTTCAGCTCATCAGAGGATTGATTTGCTGCATTAATAATTTGATTAGCTTGTTCTTGAGCTTGTTTTACAAGTTCACTTTCAGCTGTCAATTTAGCAATGTAGTCTTTAGCTTGATCGATCAAAGTTTCAGCCTGACGTTGAGCATCAGCTAACACTTTATCTTTATCTGCTACAATACGACGAGATTCTTCAAGTTCCAAAGGTAAGGATTCCTGAATAGAATCAATAATACGCATAATTTCGTCTTCCTCAACCATACGTTTTGTAGTCATAGGAATACGGCTGCTAGATTCAATAAGAACCTCTAAATCTTCTAATAATTTTTCTGTTTTCATACAATTCACCCCTATTTATTATGGACCGTATTAAAGCGTTCTTCAAGTTTTTCCTTAACATCATCCGGAACAAGACCATCTAGCTTACCACCAAATTTAGCTAGTTCACGAATACCCGTGGAGCTGACAAAAGAGTATTTGTTATTTGTCATAATAAATACTGTTTCAATGTCATCATCCAAATATTTTGCAAATAATGCGCGCTGAAATTCATATTCAAAGTCGCTCAATGCACGTAATCCTCGAATAATAATAGTAGCATTCTTGGATTTAACATACTCATTGAGCAAGCCACCTGTACAATCAATTTCAACATTAGGAATATGTTTGACAGAATTTCGAATCATCTCAACCCGTTCTTCCATAGAAAATAAGGAATTTTTATTCGGATTTGAGCTGACAGCAATGATTAATTTATCAACCAATCGGCTGCCCCGTTCAAAAATATCAACATGTCCATTAGTAACTGGGTCAAAACTACCCGGACATACACCTATACGCACAGGTTTAGCTCCTTTCGGCTGTCTTTACAAAATAGGAAACTACCGTATAACCAAATTTCTGTTCTTTTATACATTCCCATGATTCTGGTAAGGTAAAAACCTCATCCTTATGATGTTCTAATAATAAAACACCTTCAGGTTTTAACAAAGCATAGTTTACAACCAAATCTATGGTATCTTGTATAAATCCATTTTCATATGGCGGGTCAGAAAATATATAATCGAACTGTCGCCCTACTATATAATTTTTTAATTGTGAAAGTTTCCTCGGAATAATTTCTAACCGATCATCCACACGACAATGTTTAGCATTCTCTAAAATTAGTTTTCCCGTTTTAAAGTCCACTGCTACTGCATGTGCTGCACCACGACTTAAGGCTTCAATTGCTACTGCACCAGTGCCAGAAAATATATCTAGTATATCAGAACCAAATATACCTCTATTTGCTAATACATTAAATACACTTTCACGAACACGATCAAGTGTAGGCCTAGTATCTAATCCTTTAGGTGCTTTTATAGCATGTCCCTTAGCAGTTCCGCCAATAATTCGCATACAACCCTCACAAGATTATACTCATTAATTATAGTATATAAATAACCAAATTAAAAGTATCTTTTATTTATGATACTTCAATTTTAATATCACGCCCCATCAACTCAGCTAATGCTATGGATGGAGATTTTTTTTCGTATAAAACCTCATATAAAGCCTTCGTTATAGGCATTTCAATTTGATGTTTACAAGCCATTTTATAAATAATTTCTGTTGCGAAAAATCCTTCTACAACCATATTAGTATGATTAACAATAAAATCCATCGTCTTACCCTCGGCTAGTTTTTGACCAGCCGCACGGTTACGACCATGTGGGCTCATACAAGTAGCAATCAAATCCCCCATACCAGCAAGACCAGCATAGGTTTCTTTTTGGGCCCCTAAGGCCACCCCAAAGCGAGTCATCTCATGAAGGCCACGTGTTAATAGTAAAGCCTTACAATTATCCCCTAAAGCTAAACCATCTGCAATACCAGCTGCAAGGGCAATGATGTTTTTCGTGGCTCCTGCTAGTTCAACACCAATCATATCAGTATTTGCATAAATTCTAAAATTTTGACTACATAATGCCTTTTGCAATGTTGTAGCTACCTCTAGGCTTTCAGTACTCAGCACAGATGCAGCAGGTAAGTTGCGACCAACCTCTTCTGCATGATTAGGTCCAGACAAAACCGCTAAATGACACCCTATGGTAGCAAGAACCTCTTTCATCACAGTCGTCAAAAGTTTGCCACTGGTTCGTTCTACACCTTTTGAACATAGAATATAGGCTTGATTTTTATGAGCATACGGTTTAATAGCCTCTAAACTGGTACGTACATGTACAGAAGGAGTAACCATTAATACCACTTCGGCATTACTAATACATGCCTCTAAATCAGAACTATATTGTAATTCTTCTGGAAGTTTTACACCTGGTAAATAGTCTTTATTCTCTAAGTCTTTTGCAAGTTTATCTGCAAATTCTGGACGACGACAATATATAGTTGTAGTATTTCCAGCTAAAACGGATTTAATAGCAAGGGCCGTCCCCCAACTACCAGAGCCGATAACAACAACATTCATTCTTTAATCCTTTTTAATGCGCTCTACTTTTAACTCATTTCCAGCAAGTAGACGCTTAATATTATCCCAGTGACGTACAATGACAAACAAAGCTGCTAATCCGCCAAAGCCAACAAACCAGAAGGATTCTCCAGTGAAATACATCAGTACTGGTACTAATGCAGCGGCAATGATAGAGCCTAAAGATACAAGTTTAGTGAAGTATACGATAACACCCCATACCAAAAAGCAAATCAATGCTACTATTGGTGAAAGAGCAATAAGTACACCTAAACCCGTAGCAACGCCACGACCACCTTTAAAGCCCAGAAAAACAGACCAGTTATGCCCCATCATTCCAAGAATACCACCTAAGATCATAAACATAGGCCCATAGGGTGAGAGTAGCACTACTCCTACTGCCCCTTTTAAAGCATCACATAGAAATACAGGTAAGGCTGCTTTAAGACCTATAACACGATATGTATTAGTAGCGCCAATATTTTTAGAGCCATATTGCCGTACATCTGTATTAAAGAAAAACTTACCTATAATTAATCCACTAGGAATCGAACCGATAAGATATGATAATACAGCATATACAATAATCATAATATCCATTAGTCTTCATCATCCCGTTTCTTGCCACGTAATACTAAACGAATCGGTGTTCCTTCAAAACCAAAGGATTCACGCAATCGATTCTCTAAGAAACGCATATAAGAGAAGTGAATTAGCTCTGGTTCATTTACAAATAAAATGAATGTAGGCGGCTTAACACTAGCTTGCGTCATATAATAGATTTTTGGAATTCTACCATTGCGAGACGGCACAGGATTTACGGTTTGTGCATCTTGTAATAATTGATTTAACGTCCCTGTAGATACACGGCGGTATTGTTGTTCAGATACGAACTTCAACATATCCGCTAAACGATGAATACGTTGCTTAGTTAAAGCCGAAGCAAACAGGATAGGTGCAAACTGCAAGAAACCTAATTCATCATAAATATCTTCAGTAAAACGCAATGTTGTTTTGTCATCTTTTTCAACAAGATCCCATTTATTTACAACAATTACTACACCCTTGCCAGCTTCGTAAGCGTAACCTGCAATTTTTTTATCTTGTTCTGTAACACCATCTTGAGCATCTAGTACAAGGACTACAATATCAGCACGATCTACTGATCGCAAAGAACGAACAATACTATATCGTTCAACGGCTTCTTCGATTTTAGACTTACGACGCATACCTGCTGTATCAATAAGTACAAACTTTTGATTCTCATGAGTCCAATACGTATCAATAGAGTCTCGAGTAGTACCTGCTACATCAGATACAATTACACGATCTTGTCCTAACAATGCGTTAGTCAAAGAAGATTTACCCACATTTGGACGACCTATAATAGCAACATGAATAGTATCTTCATCATCTACATTAGTACCTACTGGAGGAAAATGTTTTACAGTATCATCCAATAGATCACCTAAATTCATAAGATTTTTAGCGGAAATACCAATGGGGTCCCCCAAACCAAGATTGTAAAATTCATAAATATTCGGTTCTTGATTTACAGTATCAATCTTATTAACTACGAGTACAACAGGTTTTCCACTAGCTCTAAGAATATTTGCGACCTCTTCATCAGCAGGTACAATACCTTGTTTACCATCAACGACAAATAGAATTACATCTGCTTCTTCAATTGCTAATTCTGCTTGTAGTCGCATCATCTTAGGAATAACATGACTATTGTCAGTAATGAACTCGATACCACCAGTATCGATCATTGTAAACTCACGATTTAACCACTCTGCATCGAAGTAAATACGGTCCCTTGTCACACCAGGAATATCTTCAACGATAGAGATACGTTTATTAACAATGGCATTAAAAAGTGTAGATTTACCTACATTTGGACGGCCTACAACAGCCACTAATGGTTTTGCCATAGTTTCACCTCATTATCTAATCTAATACATTACTATATTTTATCATATACTAAGTAAAGTACGCAAAAAGGCTAACCAAGGAAACCTTGGCTAGCCTTATATTAGACAATGAATTATTCAGCGTCTTCTGCAGTTTCTTTTGATTCCATCAATTCAGTCAAAGCCAAACCCAATTTCTTTTCATCTTTGTTAAGAGAAATGATTTTAACTTCAACTTCTTGACCACGATTCAAGTAATCTTCAACTTTCGCATTACGTTGTTTTGTAATTTGAGAAATGTGAAGTAAACCTTGGATGTCGTCATTAACAGCTACGAATGCACCGTAAGCTACTAAACGAACAACTTTGCCGTTAATAACATCGCCAACATGCAATGTTTCTTCAGCAACGTCCCATGGGCTCTTAGATAAAGCTTTTAAGGACAAGGATAATTTATTGCTTTCAGCGTCGAAAGATTGTAATTTAACTTCGATTTCTTGGCCAACGGAAAGAACATCTTCCACTTTTTTAATTTTTTGCCAAGAAATATCGGAAATGTGAAGTAAACCTTCAATACCGCCGATATCTACGAATGCACCATACGGCATAATTTTACGAACGATACCTTTATAGTTTTCGCCAACGTTGATATTTTTCAATGCTTCAGCTAATTTAGCTTGACGTTCCACTTCCAATACTGCACGACGAGAAAGAACCAAACGGTTTTTCTTTTCATCGATTTCAAGTACTTTAGCTTCAAATTCTGTACCAACCAAGTTGTCCAAGGATTTCACGAAATGAACATCACCTTGGGACAATGGAATGAAACCACGAAGGGATTTAACTGTTACTACTAAACCTGCTGGGATAGCATCAATACCTTTACATACGATAGCTTCATCTTTTTCTTGTGCTTCGATAACATATTGCCAATCTTCATCTTTAGCCAAGCGAGTCATGGAAAGATAAATAGGATTATCTTCTTTGATGTGATTCATGATAACTGCTTTAATTTCATCACCATTTTTTAACACATCTTTGGCAGATTCTGGTGCTGGATAAGAAATTTCAGTTCTGTTCAAAATGGCTTCAGTTTTGTAGCCAAAAGATACATAAGCTCGTTCATCTTCGACTTGAACTACTGTACCTTCTACAACGTTCCCTTTCTTAAATTCTTCTTGACCTTCGGCTGCTAATAATTCTGCAAAATCTTTCATTGTCTCAATGACCTCCTTAATAATCCAGTCGGGAGTCGATGCTCCTGCTGTTACTCCTACCGTCTGTACTCGGTTAAACCATTCCAGTTGTAATTCAGTAGAAGTTTCAATGTGATACGTTGTACATCCAACGTCACGACAAACCTCTGCCAATCGGTTTGTGTTACCGCTGTTCTTACCGCCTATCACTATCATAAGATCTACATTACGTGCTAAATCAACGGCAGAATTCTGTCGTTCTTGCGTTGCATTGCATATCGTTTTGAAAACCTTAAGATTCTTAGATTTTTTCTCTAATATGTCTATTATACTGTTAAATTTGAATTGTGAAAAGGTTGTTTGTACAACAACGCCCATTTTTTCCACAACTTGTAGTTTTTGGGCGGATTCTTCATCTTCGATGATTATTCCTTCGTTATTTGCCCATAAATTAATGCTTTTAACCTCAGGATGGTTTTTTTCTCCCAAAATCACCAAAGTCATACCTTCATCTATAACAGACTTTGCATCTTGCTGTGCTTTTTTTACATGTGGACATGTGGCATCCACAACATGTAATCCTTTTTCTTCTGCCTCTTCGTAAATAGCAGGTCCTACACCATGAGAGCGAATAATCATTGTGCCTTCAGCGATATCAGACACTTCTTGAACAGGGCTTACCCCTTTGTCTTCAAGACGACCTACAACTTGAGGATTGTGAATAATAGGTCCTAATGTATAGCTTTTACCATCGCTATTTGCAGCTTCATTTGCCATTTCGACAGCCCGTTTTACACCATAGCAAAAACCATGGTTTTCAGCCAAAATTATTTCCATAAAGTCTCCTCTATACAATTATTATGATAAGAATCTATCATTCGTTGGATTTCACTTTTAACACTATCATTTACTTTTTGAATTGCTTCTGGAGTTGCTTTAGCTTTTTCAACTGGGATTGGTTTACCAATAATACAAGCCACTTTATTACGTTTCATATTGTGAGAGCCAATGATAGCAACAGGCACTATGCTAACACCTGTTCTAAGAGCAATTGATGCTGCACCATCATGGAATTTACCAAGTTTACCACTTTTTTGACGGTTTCCTTCTGCAAATATGCCTAAAACCTTATTGTCTTTAAGTAATCCCATGGCATGACGAATAGCAACTTTATCAATAGCACCGCGATTTAACGGAAATGCACCAAGCCATGTACAAAAAAAACGTGAAATGGGATTCACAAATAATTCTTGTTTAGCCATAAAGTGTACATGTCTAGGCAAAGCATAGCCGCAGATAGGGGGATCGTTATTACTTAAATGATTAGGCACCACGATAACAGGCCCTTCCATTGGAAAATTATCGCGACCATATACTTTCAATCCATACCCTACCTTATAGCGAAGCCAAAAAGCGGTACGCCATAACCAGGTAGAAAATTTATTCATGATTGATTGTCTCCTGTACTAAATTCAATATATATGCCACAGTTTCATCGAAATTCATATTACTAGAGTCTACAACCACTGCATCTTCAACGCATACAAGTGGAGACTCTTCACGATTTTTATCCATTTCATCACGACTAACAACATTCTTTTTAATTTCGTCTAGTGTTTGCTCGTTTGATGTACCTTGTACTTCTAACCATCTACGTTTTGCACGCGCATCTACAGAAGCGGTTAAATAAATTTTTAGCTCTGCATTAGGTAATACGACAGAACCGATATCACGTCCATCTAATATAACTCCCCCAACGGCGGCCATCTCTTGTTGGCGTTCTACCAAATATTGTCGAACCCCTTTATAAGAAGCTATAGTCGATACATTATCATTAATTTGCTGCTGGCGAATTAATGATGTAACATCTTTCCCTTTAATATAGACCTTGCATGCTGTTGCAGTAGGCTCTAAAGTCAAATTTAAAGAAGGTAATAAAGCTTCTACAGCAGCTTGATCCTTAACATCGATTTGACTATCAAGAACTGCCCATGTAACACCGCGATACATGGAACCTGTATCGATATATAAATACCCTAATTCATTGGCCACTACTTTAGAAATGCTACTTTTACCAGCCCCAGCAGGACCATCAATAGCAATGGCAATTTTTTTAGTGTTCATAATAACCTCTATTCTTCATCACCGTGTACGGCATGCATAGCCGCCACATAGCCTGTGGAAAAGGCAGCTTGTAAATTATAGCCTCCTGTAAAAGCATCTATGTCTAGTACTTCACCAGCACCATATAAACCACCAATCAATTTAGACTCCATAGTTTTAGGATTAAATTCTTTTAATGAAATACCACCTGCTGTAACAATAGCTTCCGCTACAGGTCGTAATTCCTTAACAGTTACTGTCATATGTTGCAATACATGACATAAGCGCAAACGCTCTTCCTTTGTAATTTGATTAATTGGTTTAGCCGGATTTAACTCAGCAAGCTTTATAACAATGGGAATAAGATTTACAGGTAGTAAATCCCTCATCCCATTAGCCAATTGTTTTTTAGAATATAAGTCAAAATCCTTTTGCAAGCGCTTATCCAATACTTCTGCAGTTAAAGCAGGCTTAAGATTAATTTCAATGGTAATTTGAGGATTTTTCTTACGAAGCAACTTACCTACCATGTGACTTAATGATAAAATTGTAGGCCCCGTAAGACCAAAATGAGTAAACATCATTTCCCCAAATTGTTTAGCTTGTACCTTACTTTTAGAAATTACGGATACCTCAACATTACGAAGACTAAGCCCCATAATTTCCTTTACCCACGTTTCGTTTGTAACGATAGGGACTAAGGATGGACGAATATCAGTAATAGTATGTCCCACTTTTTCGGCTAAAACGTAACCATCACCAGTAGAACCTGTCAATGGATAAGATGCACCACCAGTACAAATAATAGCAGCATCACAAGCATATTGTTCCTTATCCGTTGTAACACCAACTACACGATTTTCCTGTACAGTAATCGATGTAACAGGTTCATTTAAATGAACTTGAACATTATACTTTTTTAGGATTTTCATAAAGATATTGCGTACTTCTAATGCAGAATCGGATTCAGGAAACACTCGTCCACCACGTTCTACTTTAGTTTTTAACCCCCAGCTATGCAATAGGTCCAGAAGATCTTCATTACTAAAGCGTTCATAGGCACCGTACAAGAACTTACCATTACCAGGCGTATTTTTTATAAATTCGGCCATATCTGCACTATTCGTAATATTACAGCGACCTTTACCGGTAATGCCCATTTTCTTGCCAACCATATTCATTTTTTCCAATAAGATGACGCGTGCTCCTTCACGGCCTGCTATAACAGCTGCCATTAGACCTGCCGCACCACCGCCAATGACTATGATTTGTTTCATGCCTTTTCTGACCCCAATGCTTTTAGCGCTTTTACTTCACGAATTGTTAGTTGACGAGAAGCACCGCGTTTTACACCACCTAAAGTAAGACCAGCATAAGCAATGCGTTTTAAATTATGAATACGATAGCCAAAGTGTTCAAACATACGACGAACTTGGCGATTACGACCTTCATGAATTGTAATTTCTACTTCATGTACACCATTATGATCATCAAAACCTAAATCTACAATTGTTGCAGGTGCAGTTATACCATCTTCAAGCTCTACCCCATTTGCAATAATTTGCAAATCATCATCGCGAACACGACCTTTGATACGAACTTCATAAGTTTTTTCCACGCCTTTAGATGGGTGCGTTAGATTTTGTGCCAACTCTCCATCATTCGTAAGCAGTAACAAACCTTCTGTATATAAATCGAGACGACCAATAGGGTAAATTCGTTTCGTTTCATTTTTTATATAATCTAAAACCGTTTCTCGACCTTGAGGGTCAGACACAGATGTAATGACACCCTTTGGTTTATTTAACAAATAATATACTGGTTTCTCTTGAGCCAATAATTGACCATTAACCTTAACCTTATCTTTTTGTGGATTAATTTTGACCCCTAATTCGGTTACCTTGCGACCATTGACCTGTACTTTACCTTCTGTAATTAGTTCTTCTGCCTTACGCCGTGATGCAATACCACAACTGGCAATATATTTTTGTAATCGTTCCATGCTATCCTTCTGTTTCCGAAACTTCTTGATGTAAGGCTTCTATCGATTCTACACCAGCACTTCTCAAAAATTCATCAGTCGTGCCATATAGAATCGGTCTACCTACAGTATCCTTATGACCTAATTCAGCTATAAGAGATCGAGTTAATAATTGTTTTATAATTTTATCGCTATTTACACCGCGCACCTCTTCGATTTCAGCCTTTGTAATAGGCTGCTTATAGGCGATAACAGCTAATGTTTCCATAGCCGCATTAGATAATTTATCTTCTCTTTTACGAATATGCCCAACATAATCAGCACATTCAACAGCGCTTACTAATTCAACACCAGCTCCAGATATACGTATTCGAATACCTCGATTCTGTTCTTCTAGTTCTCGTTGTAATTCTTCTATATATTTTTGTGTCGCCTCTGTGGAAAGCCCAAACACTTCTGCTAACATATCTATCGATATAGGCTTTGCCGATGAAAACAAAACGGCTTCTAAATGCATCGTTGGTAAGCTCATATGGCCCCCTTTCTACACGGCCCTCTCTAAGGTAGCAGTGAATATAATATCATCATCTTCATAGCGCATTTCCATAACTTGTTGTTTTAATAATTCTAAAACAGCCATAAAGATAGTTACCATACCACTTTTCGTATCAATTGCTACTAATAACTCCCTAAAATATAGACATTCGCCACGATGTATACGACTAGACAAGGATATAATCATGTCCTCTAAACTATACGTATCCTTTTCAACCTTTACCTCACGAATCGTCTCTTCTTCTGGTAACTCTTTAGCCCGTTTTATAGTTTGATAAAAAATTTGATATAACTGTGAAAGTTCCAAATTATATACACTATCTAATCCAAGCACACTCGTTTCTTCAGGACGACTAAATATATTCGCAGATACAGCGGTACGCTCCATTAATAGAGATATAATATCCTTAATTTTCTTAAATTCTACTAATTTTGCTACCAACTCGTCACGTGGATCCTCTGCTTCATCAGGCTCAGGTTCAGCCTTAGGTAATAACATGCGTGATTTAATCTGTAATAAGGTAGATGCCATAACAAGAAATTCACTACTATAATGAATATCAAAATGGTTCCAATTGTCTAGATATGCCAAGTATTGACTCGTTATTTCAACGATAGGAATATCGGTAATTTCTATTTTATGTTTTTCAATGAGATGCAAGAGCAGATCAAGGGGACCTTCAAAAACGTCCAACTTGTAGTTATAATCTCCCATAAAACCCAATCCTCAGAAAAAATGTTTTTAACTATATAATTATAAAGCATTTATAGTAGTACTTTCAAATAATTGTTTTTTTTACACTCATCTGCTATCTTTATTATTGTAATTATTTTATATTAAAAAAAGATACGTTATTGTGTATTCCTTTTAGAGAGGATTTATTATGTCATCGAGTGTGAGGCAAATTGGGCGAAATCCAATTTTTCGCTTTGGTATTATAGGTATTGTTTTATATATCATCTTATTTTTAATTTATGAGCCCATAACCTTAGGGCTTGATGTAGAGGATATTACGATTTTAGCTGTACCAACAATTGTAGGTACCTTTTTATTTCAATATTTTATGGGGTGTACCGTTTTCCACAGGCCTTTTTTAGGGTATGGCCTAGTCGGAATCTTATGGGCACTTACCTTTCCTCTTTTATTCCATTGGTCCTATGTGAAGCCATTATACTTCTATGAATTTGCTAATGATTTTTTATTTGGCTTATTAATTTTCATGGGATTATCAGGCATTCAGTTTTTACTGAACCAAACAAATCGCTTCCATAAAACAACATCCTTAATCATGGCTATCATTTCCATGATCTTGAGCTTAATACCATTCTTACAAATTGGCTATTACATGACTACTTGGCATTGCTTAACGCCAGCCAGTCTGCTAGCCGTATATATGACCAATCCAGAAGAAGCATTTGGTTTTTTAAAGAATGCAGCTGGAATACCTGGTCTTATAACAATAAGTATTGGTCTTATCTTATGGACTTATTTATTGTACTGGTCTAACTTAGGGATGAAAGCAGTAGTAAACTTAAATACTACACGCCCTATGCGCTCAGCTATGCTTATCGCATCCCTTGTAGCTTTTTTAGTATATGTACCATTCTTTTTGTTCCCACAAACCTGTATTGTGGCGAACTGGATTGCTGCAGGCGATTATGTAAAACAAATGCAACAATATAATGATAATCACCACTTAGTATTTGATTCCTTTAATTTAGACACAAAGGAAACAGCGGTGAACAAAACACCTGGTACTATTATTCTAGTCATTGGAGAATCTAGTTCTCGAGATTATATGAAAGTATATAATCCAAACTTCCCATATGACGATACTCCATGGCAAGGCAATATGCGTTCGGACAATAAAGACTTTGTCTTCTTTGATAATGCCTATTCATCGTACGTACAAACAGTACCAACCTTGGAGCGTGCACTATCTGAACGAAATCAATATGATGATAAACCATTTCTTGATTCAGCCAATATCTTAGATATTGCTAAAAAAGCGGGATACACGACTTCTTGGTTTAGCAATCAAGGTGTATTCGGTGAATATGATACAGCTATTTCATTAATGGCTAAGACTGCAGACACAACAAAATGGGCCCATGAATCTTATGCATTCTCAGATCGATATGATGAAGCTCTATTGCCATTATTAGAAACTGTAGATCCTACCAAAAACAACTTTATCGTTATACATATTATGGGTAGTCATATTTATTACAATGACCGTTACCCTCATGAATTTAGCAAGTGGAAACAAGGTCCGTATCCTGATGGTCAAGAAGCATATGCTAACAGCCAATTATACACAGACTGGTTATTACAACAAATTTACAATTATGGCAAAGACAAATTAAACCTACAAGCCATGGTGTATTTCTCCGATCACGGTGAAAGTTTAGACAAATCGCATAACCCTGATACATTTGATTTTGTTATGACACATATTCCATTCTGGGTATACCTATCTCCACAATATCGCTCAACCTATCCACAGACTGCTGAGGTACTTGCAAAACACGAGCATCAATTCTTTACTAATGATTTGCTATACGATACATTAGTTGGTCTCATGCATGCTCCAAGTCAACGATATGATGCAACACGAGATTTTAGTAATGCTCAATATCGATTTAATCTACATAACTTAACTACATTACTTGGTGAACAACCATTAGCAAATGATCCTGTTAATGCAAACAAGTAGTCTTTAATTAATATTGTAGCCATTATTTTTCTATTATATTGAGTTATTTTACCAGTAAAATAACTTGATAGATCGGAAGAGCGTCGTGTAGGGAAAGAGTGTAGATCTCGG
>CAJZEE010000038.1 GCA_915066865.1 uncultured Veillonella sp. | reverse complement strand
TAAGCTCTTCTTAAATATTTATAATAAGTGTATAATCAAAATATATAAACAACGTTTAATGAATTCTTAAAAGGAGAATTACAATGAAGAACAAATTATTACCAATGGGTATTATAGCTTTAATCATCGCCGTAATCATCTTGCTGATTATTCCAGATCCATCAGCGAACAACGTAGAAATCGCAAGACATGCAACCAATGCACAACAAGCGGCACAGGCCATTTCCAAGAATAACCAGACATCCATTCTTATCCACACCATCGGTATGTTCTGTCTCGGCCTCGGCATTGCATCGACCGTAGGCGGTATTATCGTGAAATTTATCAAGAAAGATAACTAAAACCTCTTACAGAGCCTAAAAGGGGCTGTAATTGAAATGCAGTTATATCGCATTCAATTACAGCCTTTTCTGTCTATTCTTCCAATGACTATTTTCACACAAACACACTAAAACCAAAACACAAAAAAGCTGTACACACAATCGATTTTTGAACTACCTTTGATGTCACATTGGTTTTGACATCAAAGCCGTTCAATCTAATCTATGTATGTACAGCTTTTATGATTATTTATATGTAGTTATTATAATAATGTATTTCATCTCAATTTGACGATATATATTTTTATCCCTATAATATAGGTAGATAGCCAAGCGAGTGGTTCCGTTAGGCTCATCTCAGAACTATAAATAATTGATGAAATGGCCTTTCAGTTATCCAGTTACGGGTAACGAAGGGCTATTTGTCTTTTCCAAGACAAATAAGAGCCACAAGTGCTCCAAAGGCAATAACTACAGTTATTACCTCTAGAATTAGCATGATTAACTCATAATCACTCATAGACACCCCTCCCTTCATTAACAAAGAGAGGCCCAACCTCGTTGACTATCCTAATCCTATTATAAGTCGAACTAATGCTCGATACAATAAGAAACGTTTTAAAGAAATATATGAATGAATCAATAGACGACTTTACCTGTCATGCAATTATCGATGTACTAAAATCGCTCCTATCTATTAATAATTCGCTTAAAATTTATGTGTAAATCCTGCATTTACAGACCAACCGGCCTTATAATCACCAGATAGACCTGTACTAATATCAGCAAAGATGCTGTTATTTGCATTAAAACCATAGCGACCACCAAAGGCTAAATCTGTCCAAGTGCCTTTAATGTCCTCGGAAGTGTATTTAGTAGTAGCACCACTTGTATACGTAGTTTTTACTGTACCGGAGAATACATGGTTAACACCAAGACGAGTATATAGATTACCTGCGCCGAAATGTTTACCGATTTCAAGGCCAAGACCGCCTACTGTACTGCTCACACCAGACTGATCTACATGCATACTGCCAGCATTGAAGCTATCACCACCAAAGTGAGTATAGCTCAATTGTGCTTGTGGCTCGATATATGTACCATTTGAAAGTTTCACGGTTTTACCATAGCGTGCACCAATTGTATACGCATTAGTTTTAGTCTCACCAGAAAGTTTTTCACCAATCTCATTACGAACAGTGAAATCATTAGATGCACGACCTACTTGGGACTCAATATGGATATATTGGTTGTTACCAAGATCTTTCAAACCATACGTACCGACAGCGAAAGCTTTTTCCTTACCAGAGCCGTTGAAAATGTAATCATCGTTACCACGAAGATAGGAAACTTGACCACCTATAGTCCATCCGCTGCCAGTTTTAGCATCGTAACCACCTTGAATACGTGTATAAGTTGTATCTGTGTCGACACCGTTTCCACTAAAGCTGTATTTACCGCCACCAACACGAGCCCAAATACCTGTCGGTTCCCCTTGTTGTAATACGCGTGAACGATACATATTATCTGTCAACGTTCTCCAACCATTAATATTACTCATAATGGCGGAACGAACGCCGCGCATATGTGGTGTATCAAAGGCACCCATATTCACATGCATCTGAGGATTCTGCGCAAGAGCTGGTGTTTGATTTTCTTCAGATTTCGGAGTCGGTTGCGGTGTTGGTTTCACCTCTGGCTTAGGTGTTGGTGTTGGCGCTGGCGCTGGTTTTACCTCTGGCTTTGGAGTCGGTTGCGGTGTTGGTTTCACTTCCGGCTTAGGTGTTGGAACCGGAGCCGGTTTTACCTTAGGCTTCGAAGCCGGTTGCGGTGCTGGTTTCACCTCAGGCTTAGGTGTTGGAACCGGTGCTGGTTTCACCTCAGGCTTAGGTGTTGGAGCCAGTGCCGGTTTTACCTCAGGCTTCGGAGCCGGTTGCGGTGTTGGTTTCACCTTACCATACTCATATTTACCCTGACCATTTTTATCGGCCTGCCACATAACAGCACCTTCCTTAGCATGACCTTCGGTTAATACTTTAAAACGCGCGGATTCAGCACCTTCAGAAGCAATAGCAACCGTGCCTTGAAGATTTCTTTCACCATTTACATAATTATGGTAGTACACCTTATGCGCCAAATTATCCAAAACTTTATTTACATTGTCCTCAGTAGACAAGTCTAAGCCCTTACGACTCGTGTACATATGAGCACCGGAATTAGGTGCCGCACTTGTAATATGAACATCACCACCCCAGAATGATTCTGGAGTCAATCCATTTACAATATTTTCACGTTCTTTATAACTTGGATCCTCTTTATCATCATACTCACCATTTGGATCATACACAAAATTTACATGGCCTTCTAATTTATCAATGTGAATTTCATTATGCTCACTTTGAGTTACTATGGATTCAAAATTACGATTTTTTGAACCGACCAAACGATGTACACGGCTTGGAGTTGTCATTGTGCTATAACTAGTACCATTCAAACCGCCTTGATACATATGGTCCCAATAACCACGATCACCAAGAAATACATTGATATGGTTTGGCTGTTTTGCATTCTTATCTGCTAAGTTGAGAGCAAAGCCAGTCCATAGTACTTCATCACTATCTACACCGATATTAATTTCAGATGGATGTGTATTGCTACCATCGATACGTACATCGCCTTCAATGGACATATCATGGCCAGTAAAATTACCCTTATTACCATCTACGCCGAGATTTACAGTACCGCCTTTAGCAATAACAAGTGGATTACTGTCACGACCAACTTGAAGATCGCCATTTTTAATATTCACAGTACTTCCATTTTGACTAGTAATGATAGTCTTTCGTCCATCCATTAGTCTACCAGATACATAATCTGCATTAATAGTACTCTTATTATCTGCATCAATTCCAAACAGTGTCCCTTGTACCTTTCCCAAGTTTAAAGTTTCACCTTTAACAGCACTAACAACAGGATATTCTGCCATTACATACGGCACTACAGAGCTAGCAATCGTCAGGGCAATCGCTAAGGATAAATTCGCTTTACACATGCGTTTCATAATAACCCTCTCTTATTCACACTATAAATTATAATTAAACATTTTTAATTATAATTTATAAGGCTATTATTGTAAACATAAGAAAACTGTTTCATCATCAAAAAATAATAAATAACAAAAAAAAGGCGGCACCTAAGTGCTGCTCATAATTATAAAAAAATCTATTGAAAGCTATATTATCATTTATTCGAATTTGACGATATATATCTTTATCCCTTTAATATAGGTAGATAGCCAGACGAGTAGTTCTGTCGGGCTCATCCCAAAAGAATAAAGAATATGATGGAATGGCCTTTCAGTTCTCCAGTCACTGGTAACGAAGGGCTATTTTCTTTTTCCAAAGCAAAAGAAAAGACAGAGATTATGTAACATGTCCTCCATTACTAGATGTTCAGTAATAGAGGACATATCAATAATTCCTGCCTTTTTATCTACGGGCCACGCGCATAGCTGCCATCATGCCTGGCGACTTCCAGACGGATTGGCCATTATCGGATACGAGTTTATTATTATCGTAAAACACGTCTGCATTGTAATAGTTATCATCACTAGATGTCACTTTGTAGCTAAGACCTGCTGTTGTGTACACCGTAAAGTTGAGTATATCTCCCACTCGCTTTACAGAGTCTTGATCTACATACCAGTTATTACCGAGATATGTCGTAGCATACACATCTTGACGAGCTTCTACATCGTTTGTGCTAATGCCAATTAATACAAGCAACGCCGCTAACATATATAAAAATTTACGCATTATAATTACCTCCCGTTTTATGGTAAGAATACTTATATATTATACCAAAAAACACCGATAATCGCATTATAATGGCAGCACTTTCTCAACCCTTGACTGAATCCGGTCGAGGCTCGGCGTGATTGCTTTCATCACAGGTTTTTCTATGAAAGCTAACCGCACATAGTCTACAATCATACCGATGACAAAATTAAGCACCACTACAAGAACTGCATACAGAGGTAATAGCATTGAATCATAGTACTGATACGTTACCAATACATTATCCCACATGTAATGAAGGAATAGCTTATTATCATGCAATAGGTATATGCCAAAGGTAGTAGATGCTACCGCATTGATCCAAGGACGATAAGTGATCTTTGCTTTCAAAAAAATAATAAATAAGCCAATGCCTAATAACAATTGAAAGAAGCCATAATCATTTTGCGTAAAGTAGAAAATCTGTTTCATATACGCTGGATCCGTCATGGCTAGTACATCAACGAGGATATCCCCTAGAAAGGCCCCTACAAAGCCTATGGCGGTAAAAATAATACCTATTTTCTTTGTTATATGTGAGCCGTACAGCTTGATATACGCCCCCAACGAATAGAATACGACAAAGGAAAAGATATGTTTAGATCCAAAGGTGGTATGCGGTACATTAGGCCACAAATTCAGCACCGTCGGTATTAAGAACCAAATTACCGTGGAAGCCACTAGGAGCATAACGTAGTATGTATGCTGTAGCCAATGAAGTACTTGATTAATAATAGGCGTTAATAAATAGAGTACTAAAAAGTTCTGGGCGAACCAACTCATGACACCAATGGGCAATAAAGCGAGCATCATATTCCTTGACGTCACCGTATCGAGTCCTAAACCCATAGCTACGCCCAGCATGGCAATGCTGTAAAACCATATTTGCCCTACTAACTTCGCAAACTTGTGCAACTTGAAGCTACTAGAAATCATAAAATAGCCTGTTATCATAACAAAGACAACTACACCAGCCTTGCCTCCAAGTCCAAATACTTGGAGAAACACCTTATTAAACGTTAAATCTGGTGTAAAGGGGAAACAACCGTGCACGCTGAAATGATGCATAATAATTAGTATCATCGAAATGATACGCAACAACTCAATATTGCTCGCTCTCATTCTCTATACCTCATATTCTTCCTCTCAAACTATATGAATACTACGCCAACTGGTAACTACCTAGATGACTTGTATACATCATAAAATACATGAAATATATGAGAATGTTGTGACAAATTTTACACATAAAAAGACAGCTGATTATACACCAGCTGCCTTTTTATTAAGCTATACTTATTACGATAATAATTAATGTACAAAAAAATAGCATTTTATACATCAATCTACTATTTAGAAAAGTGATGTTCAAAAATCCTTCTTTTTGAACATTGATTCACTAAGGTTTGTTATTTATCAATACAATATATATCCTCTTTGAACAAGTAAATGCCTATTTAGATTATACTCATACTAAATACATATTAGAAATGTCATCTAATCAACTAATAGTTTTTGGCAATCGTATTTTCATTTTCCTACTACTTATAAGCTCCTCTATTATTAATTTCTTGATAACAGCACATTTTTTTATCGTATCAAAAATTGTAGCAAACATAATGCCTGTACATATACAACTTAATATGAGAAAGAATAAGTCCATAAGAATAGAGTGTTCAAAATGGCTCCAATAAGCTAATCCTATTATTCCAACAAATAAAATACCATAAAATCCAATAGATTTGAACTTAGAAATACTCAAAAACATAGTTGAAACAAAGCCTACTATGCTACAACCTAACAGTACTATTATAGTAATTATTATAAATTGGCTATAAGCAAAAATAATACTTTCACTAGCACCTTCCTTCAGGACTTCTATTGCCAAATTTGATCCTATACTTACTATAAGGGCCAAAATAGCACCTAAAGAAATAGTTCCCCATATAAACATGTATCGACTCTCAAAATCACTTACTAATAATTCATGTATAATTTGTAACTCTGAATTAGATTTATTCATTAATTGTTGTTTTATATATGAACGATACTGTGTATATAAATCAGTTGTCATGGAGTACCAAATAAATGTTAATAATTGAATTATTCTACTCATAAGCCTACCATTCATATAATATACTATTTAATTTTATTAGCTTTCCAATCATTTACAAGCTTCATAGCTTCTTTCTCATCAACACGATAACTTTCTGATTTACCATATGACAAAACAAAAGAGGCCAATTTAATCTGATCTTCTAATTTAAACATAACCAAATCTTCTTTACTAATCTCTTTAATTTTCTCATAAACTATATCTACGGAAATATAATTTGAAACTTTATCTAATGAATAATACCATCCAACATCATTCTCACTTGTCCACTTACTTGCAATAGCACATATAAACTTAAGTATATTATTGTCCACTTTCAATATATTGTCTAAATAAGTTCTTGCTCTATCTTTATCTAGACACTCCCATAAATAGAAAGCCATATGAAAATCTCTTATATCAATAATTACTTCAGATTGAGTAATCTCATTAATTTTTGAAACATAAATTGGCTCTATATCAATTAAATGCTGTAAAGTAATAAGTTGTTTCTCTATAGGTTCCTCTTTTCCTGCGAGCCTTCCATGAGATAATTCTATTCTATTGATAAAAGAAGCCAATGTTCCTAATTGCTCTTTATTTATATTTTCTAGTATATTTTTAATCAAATTATATCGTTCATTTTCATCATTAATCTTACTCATAATATCATAAACAAGAAATTCTGCTTTAGTATATGCTGATAACATAAAAAATTGACTATTATGAGAAAATTTATGTAATACATTCAAAATGACAGATGATAATAAACCTAAACGCTTTTCAGGAATGGTATCAACTAATGACTTTAATTCATCTATAAAATATTCAATATTCCCATTATTATTAATTTTAGTGATTGTATCGATTAAATCATCTAAAGGTAATATATTTATATAAGTATTAATAATATATCTTGAAACGGGAATTCCACCCAAGTCAAACATAAAATATGAATCAAATCGTTCTTTTTGTGCTACTCTCATCGTCTCTCTTATATTCGATTCTGTATATTTATAATCACATTCATCTATATCATTTGCAAATACAGGAAATAAAGTAGAGAGGAATTTTATTCCTATATCCGTATTTATACCTAATTTTTTAAGTTCCTCACATATTGATGTACGATAATCACTTTTATTCCTATATAAAGCTGAAAAACTATGAAAATATGTACTACATAGCAAATCCTTATTTCTACTAATCCACTGATATAATTGAGGTTCTAACACCTCTATAGTAGTAAGAGCTACCATATCTTCTATAGCAGTTTCTTCATATAGTATTTTATATCTAAATTGAAATGTATTTATAACTCGATTTACATCTCTTAATGTCTTAATATAAGGTTCTATACAATTTACAAACACTTCACTCCAATAAGATTTATCAATTTTTGGGTTATCAGAAATAGTTTTAACTATATCCTCAAGATTTGTTAAAAGTATCTCTCGTAATTTTGGCTTCATAAGTGCTGGTATTTCAAATGGAATCTGTACAATTTTTTCTAAATATTCTGCACCATCAATATTATGTACACTTTCTAAAGCTCTACATACAACCTCTCTGTCCATAGATAGTACATATATTATATTAGGAAAATTACCAACTTGCTTAACTAATTGAAAGATATCTCTAATTTGTTTATTGGTTAAGCGATCAATATCATCTATAATCACAACAATTTTTTGTTTACTTTTAATAAGTACTCTTTCTAAATTTGCCTTTACCTTATCTAAATCATTATCTTCTAATATCTTTCCTCTAATATATCTATATAAACATTTTAAAGGGTACTTTAACATTATAATCCAATTCTGACTTGATACAATCGATGTATATAATAATAAATTTAAGGCACCAGAATACTGATCTATAGCCCTTACTATCTGTTTCATGTTTTCTTTATTACTATGAAGTTTTAACTTAATTCTCAAGTCCTCAAAGAATATACCTATAAGATTATCTTTATCTGAATAATTCCAAGGAGAAAAATTTACAATAATAGGACTATCATCATCATTGTCAGATAAACAGTTTATTTCATTGACAACCATATTCAAAATAGATGTCTTACCAGTTCCCCATTTACCAAATACGCCTAACACTAATCCATCTTTTCCATCATATTTATATATCGCTTCCCCTAATTGTTTGGAGAATGTTACTCTCCCCAGTAAGTCCTGTTCTGAAGATTTAATTGGTTTATCTGAGTTATAGTTCATAATCTTTTTCCCCTATTTAATACTACAATTTCTACACCTTATAAATATACTAATCTATACTATTTACATTATCATAAAAAACAAAAATAAATTACTTATTTTATATCAAATGATCAATTTCTTTTAATAACCAAGTGTATAATAAAGATAAATACATCATTACATTACTATATATATCACGCTTAATACTCATATATTAAAAAGAATGAGTCCGATAAAATATCGAACTCATTCCTATCAAATAATAAATATTATACGAGAAGCTAGATACAAGATATAAATACCACTTGCTCTACACTTATTCTATTTTGTTTTACATTAAAATTGGTATGTAAGATCTACACGATAGTAGTTTGGAAGTTTATCGTTTCACCAATGCTTTTATTTATTTTACTATTAAAGCCATAGTGGCCTGTTACGTCTACATTATCTTGCAATGCATAATACGCTGTTGCCAACCAACCTCTGTAGCCACGGTACGCGGTAACATAAGCAGGACCACCAACAAAGTTAGGATCATAGCAGCGGTTTATCGCATCAAATGAAACTTCCCATCTGGAGGACTCCATAGCAATATTGTCACCGAATAAGAAGTATTGAGCATTCACATCCCAAGAACCTCGTTTAGCGATAGCATAGTTACCATAGCCAAGGTCTGCCGACCATGCAGTGCTATTAGATACACTAGTAACTTTCACCCATTCGCCGCCAACCCAAACTTTATCAAAATTCAAATCCATGCTAAAACCATACATGTTTTTAGACATACCATCAAAATGTTTATTAACTCGTGTATAGAAACCACCAAGGTTTATATGTTCATTAGGTTAACCCTTTAAGCCAACATACACCATGGTAAAGTTATCATGTTTATTAATTGTATTTTGACCATAAATATCGGTAGCAAAACCGCCTTCAATACCATAACCATAAGCAACTTGGAATTGAAGCTTACGATTGCCTGCATTGAATTGAACACCGTCAAAACCATCGTCGTAAATCAAACCATTGCCAATCATTTGGTTGAAATGACCAGCTTTCATGGAAACATATTGACCAAATTTATGATTTACATAAAGTTAACATCCGCATGACCCACAGAAGTGGAATCAACTAAGTAGACAAAAACAAAGGCCTAAATTACTATATCGTTCTAGTGAATTTTTGCCTTGCTTAATAAACATCCAAGAGTCCTCATAAGAATCACAACAAGAGAACTCTGATTTACATAAAAATAATATAAAATCCTCAATATTATCTATATATTTTTCTGAAAAATTAAATGCATATTCTTCTTTCTCCGTATCAGTAGCATTTTGAAGATTATATAGTACATGATCTAAATTACAAGACATATAATATACCTTATAGGGTATGCCATTATAAATACCACTTGTATTAGTACTCAGTGTATTTAGATTTTCTTTTTTCTGTGTATTTCTAAGACGAATTCCCTCTACATTTGAAGTTTTTATGCCTGAAAGTGAATAATATGGCTCTTTCTGTGCTTCATCTAGCTGAATAAGATTATCATCTATATAAGCACCATCCATATCAACAATATGAATAATCCGATCTATATCTGATTTTCTAAATTTATCATTTGTAATCCACGATTTAATCTTATTACCCAAATGTGCTTTTATTCTCGATTGATCAATATTTCTATCAGTAGTAATATCTCCATGTATTATTTTTGTTACAATACGCTCACTATCGAAGTATTTAACAAAATAACGCTCTAATGCAGAGGCATCTGAAGGGCCTTCTACGATTACTAACACTATTTTTTTTCTAGCCACCTATATCCACCAGCTTTCTTAAAAGCATATGAAATCTCAGCATTTTGTGTTGGTTTATAAACTTCTTCTGATTGCTCGCCTAATGTAATATCTCGATAGTAAAAATCTCTTAAATTATTAGATGCTTTTACATTTTTAGGGCGAATATAACGATTATTAGGATTTGTCGTTGTAAAAGCAATGAATCCTTTATCCAGTGTTTCTAATGGACGCAAATTATGCGAAGTAAATATAAGTTGACCTTTACCTTTTTCAGCAATAATTCTCAATAATTCTCCAAGTAGATATTCAAAAATACCAGCATCCAATTCATCAACAGCAATAGTAACCGATGATCGATTATAAACAGCAATCAATAAACTTAAAATAGATATAATTTTACGTATACCTTCTGATTCGTATTTTAAAGGTATACTCTTGTTATTCTTATTAGAAACTAGTATAAGGCGTTTACCACTTTCTCCATTTTCTAATAATTCAGCCCCTAAATCAGATGCTGAAATTTGTAGACCTGGTATAATTTCTGATAAAACTAAATTCATCATATTAATAATGTTATGGATTTCATCAACAATAGGCATTGGAAAAGTAATAGGTTCATCTAATGGTAGTGTGATAGTACCAATCCTTCTCATATCATCTTGCTTTACATTAATCTCTAATGGTAAGAAATTAAGACTATGTAAACCACTATGAGTAGTCAAAACAACAAATAAATCATGGTTACCATATTGCACTAATAGACCTATAATATCTGTAATATGATTATACTCAGTAATATTTCGAAGAAATTTTCGTCTAGAATTAAGGCGTTTCAAAAATAATGAAGAAAATAAAAAAGATCTAGATTCAGCTTGACAAATCCGTTTATCGACCAGAAAACCAGTCATATCCTCATAGTCTTTACCAAATAAGATTTCAAATTTACTTTTAGGTACGAACACTTGTGTCGTATTAGTGTTAGCAATTATATTCTTTCTAATTGATGTTATACTATTTTCTAACCTATACTGTAATACTTCTTTTTTTACAACAGGGATAGTTTTTATAGAGTCTAAATCATCTGTATTATTATCACTGGCAGGCTTAATCCTACCTAATTCTACATCGTAATAAACATGTATATGATTATCATCAAATTGTATTGAAAATTCGAAGAATAGTTCAGCCACTTCACTATTTATGTTAATATAATCAACTAAATATTCTGATAATCTCTGACCCATCAATAACTGCTTTAAAATATCAATTGCATTAATAAGAACTGTTTTTCCTGAACCATTTTGTCCATATAATCCTAAAAGACTTGCTGATGAAGGTCTCTTATCTAAATTAAGCTTAATATGGCCATATTCAACATTCTTTAGATTTTTAATGGTAATAGATTCTAAACGAACAATAGGAATATTCATAGTAAATTCTCCTTTTCTTATCAATAGTGTATCATAAACTTGACAAACCAAAAAGAAAAAGAATAAAACAGAATAAAAAATTCCGTTTCTATTATTCATATATAAAAAATTCATCCTATTGAGTTTTATTCATATTACTATTATCAACATAATCTCTGCAAAAATTATATGTAATTACTATTAAATTATTAATATGATCATTAAATTCTTTCTCCTTTATATCTTCATCTACACTAATCTCATTATGCACCTTATTTAAGTATCTTAGTAATTCTTCAGCTGATTTATTATCTTGTAATCGTAAAATTAAAGAATATCTACACTCAATAGCAATACTTCTATTGATCCTTAACTTTTCTAACTCAATCTTTAATTTTGTTTTTTCAAATTCATCCTTTGTATTATCAAGTCTATCTTGTAAAAGAATTTGCCTCCTACAACTATAATAATATCCAGAAATATCTGTTATATATTTGGAAATCAAATCCATTATTTCATTACTAAATAATTGTTGTTTATCTTTTTTATATTCCAATTCATGTAATCGTTGTATTTCATCAGTTTTACTAATACTTAAAATAACTGCTATTATAGTTCCAACACCACCAATAATTCCACTAGATATATTTCCTAATAAACCGATTAAATCAGATTCAACAGGTATTTTATATAGATCTCTGAAATAATATCCTAACCAAGATAATATAACTGCAAAGATTAATGATACAACTATTGTCAATAAGATATATAATATCTGTTTCCTATAATTACTCTTACATCGTAATAAGTCATTAGCCATATCTATACCGCTCTTTCGTTTGAATTAGTAACTTTTTTAAGTTATGATGAATTGTAAAATATATTGCGACAAATAAAAAGACTCATATTGGAGATCTCGTGTAAAATGTAAATAACCACAAATACATAACACGGAGGTCTCTAATATGAGCTATATACATCTTACCATAGAAAAACGAAGTCAAATAGAAGTTTTAAGAAAAGAAGGATACTCTGTTCGTAGAATCGCTAGTTTAATCGGTGTCCACCATTCTACTGTAGCCAGAGAATTAAATTGCGTTGAAGGCGAATATTCTGCGATTAAAGCACAGCAGTTAGCAATTAGTAAGTCTGCTAATAAAGGCAGACCAATAAAGTTAACACCTCAATTAGCGGCTTTAATTGAATCCAAGTTACAACAAACTTGGTCTCCAGAAGAAATAGTAGGTGCTGAATTAGTTGGAATTCTAAGCTTTAAGACAATATATTCTTGGATCCATCGTGGTTTTCTTGCTGTAACAGAAAAAGTACTTCGCCGGAAAGGCAAAAAGCCCGGTACACAAGAAAACCGTGGACGCTTCAATGTTAAAAGGACCATTAAGGACCGATCTCAAGAAGTTGAAAGCCGTGAAATTTTTGGTCATTGGGAACTAGATACAATGGTTTCTTCCAGAGGTCAAAGTAAAGGTTGTTTAGCTACATTTGTTGAACGTAAAACTCGATTCTATGTAGCAATAAAAATGGATGATCGAACTAAGGATTCTATGTTTTTAGCTATTAGTTCCCTATACAACATATTAACAAGTAAATTACTTAAAACCTTTACAGTTGACCGCGGTAAAAAATTTGCGTGCTTTGAACAGGTTGAAACCGAGTTTGGGATACCGATGTATTTTGCTGATGCCTATGCAGCATGGCAACGTGGATCTAATGAAAATAGTAATGGTTTACTTCGAGAATTTTTTCCTAAGAAAACCGATTTAGCTAAAGTAACACTAGATAAACTAACAGAAGCACTAATGTTGATTAATAATCGACCTAGAAAATGCCTTGGATTTAAAACACCATTTGACATGTTTAAACATGTGATTAGAAAATTGATTTAATTTTGTCGCATTACTTATTACAATTCAAGCATTATAATTTATTTGCTTTTACTAAATTAGCAATTTTATTTACCACATTAGTGGTTGAGTATCCGTCTTTAAAAGGTAGAATTTGTACTGAGTCTACAAATTCACGTCCAATTACTTCATCTACTTTATAGTCTCCACCTTTAACAAGTATATTAGGTCGAATAGTTTCTAATAATTGGGATGGAGTATCTTCATCAAAAAGTACAACACCATCTACACAACCCAAAGCACTCAATAAATAAGCCCTATCTTCTTCCTCTACTAAAGGACGCGTTTCCCCTTTAAGGCGCCTTACGGAAGCATCAGAGTTTAGGCCTATAATAAGTCGATCACCTAGTTGAGCCGCTTCTTGCAAGTACGTAATATGCCCTCTATGAAGAATATCAAAGCATCCATTAGTAAAAACAACTGTATCTCCTTGATCTTGCCATTGTCGAACTAAAGTCTTCATTTCTTCCCAAGAATAGAGTGACTTTTCTATAGATTTTCCTTCTTGAAGAGACATCCACAAGTCAATTAATTCTTGTCGATGGATAGGATAAGTACCCACTTTAGATACTACGATACCAGCTGCTCCATTAGCTACATGAAGAGCGGTCCGCATAGAGAGATTAGCCGCGATAGAGCAAATCATTGTAGCCACAACTGTATCACCAGCACCAGATACATCAAAAACATCTTGTTGAGTAGCTGGATTATGCCAAATTCGGCCATCTCTAGCAATAACAGAAATTCCTTTTTCAGATCTAGTAGCAATAATATATTGAATATTATTAGTATCTAGAGCCTCTTTGGCTGCAGTCACTATATTATCATCATCATTTCTAATAGAGTAACCAACTCGTTCAGATAACTCCTTCACATTAGGAGTAATAAAGGTAGCCCCATCATACTTATTCCACTGAGCTCCCTTAGGATCAACAATAGTCGGTATCATATATTGATTAGCCAAGTTGAAAACTTGTCTTAAAAGAGTTTCTGTACAAACCCCTTTTCCATAATCAGAGATAACAATTCCATCTAATCCTTTTTGGCAGAGAATAGTCAGCCAACGAATGAGTTCCTCCTCTTCCTGTTGGTCAACATCTCGAACTGTCTCAAAGTCTAGCCGCATCATTTGTTGACGAGCACCTAAAATTCGCATTTTAGTTATAGTAGATCTTTCGCTAGAGATCACTACACCGCTCTTATCAATACCATTAGAATCTAATAAGTCTTGTAAAAGGTTTCCATGGGTATCTTGTCCTGCTACTCCACCGACATATACATGAACATCCAAATTGGCAAGATTCGCAGCAACATTTGCCGCTCCACCAAGGACTTCTTTCATCTGTTTTACTCGATTCACAGGGACTGGAGCTTCTGGAGATATACGACTTACGTCACCAAAAACATAACGATCTACCATTAGATCGCCAATGACAGCTATACGAAGATTAGGCAGACTATCATGTAAGAACTTATTAATAGTTTTCTTAATCATAATCTTCCTCAACAATTTCACAGATAATATGCCCTACCATTATATGCATTTCTTGAATTCGGGCCGTAGTCTTAGACGGAACAGCTATCACGGCATCACAAAGAGCACCAAGTTTACCGCCACCTTCACCAGTAAATGCAACTGTTTTTAGACCTTTCTGTCTTGCTAGTTCTGTAGCCTTAACCACGTTCTTAGAATTTCCTGATGTAGAAATGCCTATTAATACATCTCCAGCCTGTCCCAAACCAGCTACTTGACGAGAAAAGACATCATCATAAGAATAGTCATTAGCTACAGCTGTCAAAATAGACGTATCTGTTGTAAGAGCAATAGCAGGTAAAGACTCTCGTTCTTTTACAAAACGTCCTACCAATTCAGCTGCCAAATGTTGAGCATCAGCAGCTGAACCCCCATTACCACAGAAAAGAATTTTATGTCCTTTATCAAGAGCATTCTTACATATATCCGCAACTACTCGAATCTCTTCAATATAATTACGCATCTTCGTATGAGTATCTAAATGATCATCAAATCTTTGTGTAATAATATCCATAAGTAATGCCTCCTATTAATAAAATGAACTAATATTTATAGCAATTATATGCACTATACATTCTCATAATTACCCTTTTTTAATACCTGATGCACAGTATCCATCACTTGTTGTGGAGTAATTTCTGTTAAGCAACGACGATGATTACAATGAACGTATTGATTTGTTCCAAAGCAATATTTACAATCGATCTCATATTCTACAAAATAACTACAATCTGAAAAAGCTCCTATATATTTAGGATTTGTAGGCCCAAATATAGATATTGTAGGTACTGATAAAGCACCTGCAATATGTTGCATACCAGTATCAATACCTATAGAACAGGTACATCGTTTTATAGCAGCCATACTTTGTTTAATACTACATTTACCCACTAAATTTATAACATGTGGTAACTTTAAAAACTCGGTTAGCTCTTCTAATAAGGGTATCTCTTGAGGTCCTCCAATTAGTACAATTTGATTTCCATCTTTTATCAATAAGTCTAAAAGATTATGCATCTTTGTAATGCCCCACGCTTTTGGAAAAACACGACCAACCCTTAGCCAACGATTGGTAAGGGATGGATCTGCATTACCAATACATAAACCAATAATAGGTCTTGATTGGTCTAAACTATCAAAATAATGACATATGGATTTATCACTATCAGTATCTACATATAACTGTGGTCTTAATTCATCATTAAACTCTAAACCTAACGTCTTCACATTAGCTTCCACAAAATGCATATCATAGTCATATTTATTAGTTCCTGAAGCTTGAAAACCTATATGTTGTTTTACCCCACATAATTTCATAAAAAGTTGTGATTTTTTTACTGGTGTAATGCCAGCACTAATCCCTATATCAAAATTTTGTTTTCTTAAATTCATTATTGTTTTAAATGTTGTATATATATTCTTATATACATCAAGAACAATAATCTTATCTATGAGAATATATGAAGATTCAACAATATCACGGCCTGAGTTCATCTTACAAAGTACTGTTAGCCTTGCATCAGGATATAAATACCGCACTCCTTTTAATAATGCTAAAGCACATACAGTATCACCTAAACCATGCATAATTTCTACTAAAATATTTAATTGTTTAGTATTAGCCTTTACTGTATTCACAATAGAGCTCCTCTAAACGTTTTACTTCTTTATGTATATCATAACCATTACGACTAATAATATCATTTACACCTATACGTGAAATAAAATTATTAGATTTTTGATAAATTTGTTCTGTTTCATTTATCCATAGATTTATATCATTTTCTGTAATATTTAATTTTTTAGCTAATGTATTATCTACGACAGCTTCATCTGGTATAAAATTACTCATCAAAATTGGTAGCTTTGCAGCTTGAGCCTCAATTGCCACTAATCCTAAACCTTCATACCAAGAAGGAAAATAAAATATATCAAATAAACTATATAATTTATGTACATCCTTCCGTAAACCTAAATAAGTCACTCTTGTGGATAAACCTAAATTCTCAATTTTTTGTAAGATATGTTCTCTCAATGGCCCATCACCAACTAGAACAAGATGTGCTGAGGGAATTTTATGAACTATATTATTAAATATTTGTATCAAATATTCATGATTTTTTTGATACATAAATCTACCTATATGTCCAATAATAAACTTATTCTCTAGACCTAATTCTTCACGAAGCTTATTTCGATAATTCTCATTAAATTGAAATTTTTCGACTTCAATTGCATTTTTAATAATTTCTACATTTTTATCACTTCCAAATAACCAACAAGCTGCAATTTTACTACAAGCAAATTGACGATTAGCTACAAATGTCGAAAATGGACGTAATACTAATTTCATAAGATTTCGCTTTATTTCACTTTTAACAGTAGTACTATGCCCGTGTAAAATACGAACCTTAGCACCTGCTAGCCATGAAGGTAATAGTGAAAATATACCAAGGGTTGTCATATGGCAATGAACGATATTATATTTATTCTCTCTTACTATATTATAGATACTATACATAAAGCCAAAAATATTTTTATAATAGGCTGGAATCTTATAAACCCTACCACCCATCTTTTCAACAATATCTGTAATATCTACTTTATCATTGTCGTGAACAACAAAGTCAAATTGTACCTTAGAATGATCTATATTCTTATAATAGTTCATCACAACCGTTTCTACACCACCACCAACTAAAATTCCAATGATATGTAAAATACGTATAGGTTTACTCTCCATATTAATTCCTCTTTCTAAATAGAAAAAATAATCATACAAAATAATTAGTCAATATAATTATTTCTTAATTCTACCTAAAACACTGTCAATACCTTTCACAATAGATTCTATCCAACTCATCTCCATTTCCTTATGCGTCTTGTAGAGCCAGTACCAACTGTTATACATCAATTGAGATAAAATTATCCCACCAAGTAACCCCAAAATACCAAGATCGAAAAGTTCCATAAATACAAGAGATAGCACAAGACCCATTACAGAAGATAGAATGAAGCTTTTTACATAGATAATACGATTAGTACAAGAGAAATAAGATGTATAACAGTTCCGATAGTAAATAACAAATTGCATAATACTTGCACCCCAAAGAACTGTATCAGAAATAACAAAATTAGACTTAATCATATTTAATAGTGGCAGCCCAACCAACCAAAAAACAAAAAACACAACCTCATGAAATGTAAAACTACATTGGGA
>CAJZEE010000037.1 GCA_915066865.1 uncultured Veillonella sp. | reverse complement strand
AAAAACCAATGTTCAACGCCTGTTGAGGGAAAATATTTATTCAAAATATCTAATTTTAGAATAATCCTGGAATACTTACTCCACCAGTAACTACTTCCATTTCTTTTTCAGCCATTTCTTCAGCTTTATCCAAGATTTCATTTACTGCATTTACAATTAAGTCTGAAACAATTGTTGCATCATTTTCTTCAATTGCATCTTTTAATACATCCAATGAAATTGATAAATCTACAATTTTTTTCTGTCCGTTTGCTTTTACAGTAATTCCTCCACCAGCAACAGATGTTTCTACAAATTTATCCTTTAATCCTTCTTGGATTTTTAGCATTTCTTGTTGCATTACTTGAGCTTGTTTAATTATATCCTGTTGGCTTCCACCTGATTTATTTCCAGCTCCTTTTATTTTTCTAACCATAGCTAATAATTCCTCCTACGAATTATGATTTATATATTTATAACAATTTTTATCTTTATAAAAAAAAATGGTGGAGAGAGAAGGATTCGAACCTTCGAAGGCTGAGCCGGCAGATTTACAGTCTGATCCCTTTGGCCACTCGGGAACCTCTCCACAACATTCTAAATTTAAATAGTGGTGCCGCTTGTCGGACTCGAACCAACCACCTACTGATTACAAGTCAGTTGCTCTACCAGATGAGCTAAAGCGGCACTAAATGGCGGAAGTGACGAGACTCGAACTCGCGACATCTTGCGTGACAGGCAAGCACTCTAACCAACTGAGCTACACCTCCATAAAAATGGTGGTCACAATTGGGCTCGAACCAATGACCCCCTGCTTGTAAGGCAGGTGCTCTCCCAACTGAGCTATGCGACCACAAATTTTTTTATTACTCAATTAGTATAGCACATTTTATTCAATATTTCAACTACTTTTTTCAAAAAAATTTTCTTATTTATGGTATTTTTTATACAAAATCTATTAAAGTACCCTATTATAACTAAAAATCCTCATCTAAAAGATGAGGATTTTCTAACACTACAAAAGAAAGTAGTGCATTATTGGAATACTTAATTAAGTTTTATTTACTAGATTCTAATTTGAAGACGCTTCCCCTAATTTAAGCTGTGTACTCTTCATTTTGCCGTTATGAGTATAGGATACCAAAATTGTATCTCCCGGGCTCTTAGCATCAATTTGTTCTTTTAATTCAAGTAATGTAGTAATATCTTTACCATCAATTTGTGCAATCGTATCCCCTTCTACGAGACCAGCTTGTGCAGCAGGACCATTAGGATCAAGTTGAACAACAAGAAGTCCATCACCTTCATAGGTTACATTATTGCGCGCTGCAGTTTGACGGTCTACAGCCCACACCCCAATATAAGGGCGAATGACCTTACCATTTTTAATAATAGAATCAACAATTGTCATCGCAGAATTAATTGGAATAGCAAAGCCCATACCTTCAATTCCCTCTTTAGAGATTTTAGAGCTATTGATACCAATTAACTCACCATCTGCATTAATGAGAGCACCACCTGAGTTACCTGGATTAATGGCTGCATCAGTTTGAATCAATGGGAATCGTTGACCTTGATCATCAATTGTACGTGCTAAGGCACTAATAACACCAGAGGTAACTGAACCTTTAAACTCAAGACCTAAAGGATTGCCAATAGCAATAGCTGGCTCCCCTACTTGCAAGGAGTCAGAGTCACCAATTTTGATAGGTTTAATATCTTTTGGAGGTTTAATTTTTACAACTGCTAAGTCCGTCTGTGAATCTGAACCTATAACAGTCCCCGTCACCGTACTGCCATCAGACAATGATACTGTAACCTCCCCATTTCTAGCCCCCGCTACCACATGTTTATTTGTTATAATATGTCCGTCATTATCGATAAGCACACCAGATCCGACACCTTCTCCAGCATAGATAGTACGGTTAAAAATATCCTTTTGAAATACTTGTGTTGTAATCCCTACTACAGCTGGCCCAGATTCTTTAGCTGCTTGTACTACATAGGTATTACGCGTTTCAGTAATAGGCTTAGTCTGTTTAGTTTGTTCTCTCACGTTTGTTGGTTGCGTATTAACAGGGCTGCCAAAGAAATAGTATCCTCCGCCTACCCCAATACCCAAAGCAAGAATACACGCAATTACTGTTTTCTTATATTTTGAAAATGTCATGTAGATCTCCTTATATTCTTCTTAATATTCTTCTACATCACCCATAACGTCTTAATGATGATTATAAAAGGTAAAATAAGAACCAAATCATAAATCATATAATTATGATACTTTATAAATACGCCACGTCTCACAATAATTCAAATCATCTCAAAATCAATTTTATAAAATTGATTTTGATGAACCTATTATAGTACGCCTGCTTTTACAATGCAAGATATCAATTTATAACTTTTCTTATGAAAGTATAATTATTATAACCGTATATCCTCCACTAGATAAATACCTAGAATCCTGAAAGAAGCTGTATAGAATGTATTCAACTATCTAAAATCTAAAAAACATAAAGGGCATTTACTAGCCGTCGCTAGCAAATGCCCTTTATGCATATAGTTTGAGAGTGTAAGGACTGTTGAGAGAGAGAGTATATGTGATCTAGATAAGCTTTAGAGAGAACTTATTAAGAGAGAGAAGTTAAAATATTACTTATCTAGAGTCATAGTCAGCCTTACTTAAATAAGTATACATGGAATATCTAAACTATCAAAGTAACTATATAAACAATTCTTAAACCTTTGATTATATCTCTATAATAAAATCTCTATAAAGTCATATCTAATCAACAGCCACGAACAACGTGAGTATAATGTGAATGCATATTCTCGATACTAAACGAATTTATACCCTACACCCCACACTGTAATAATATGCTTACTATCGGATGGATTATCCTCAATTTCTTCACGTAAACGATTAATATGAACCGCTACAGTTGCATAATCACCATAGGAGTCAAGTCCCCATACACGAGAATACAATTCTTCTTTGCTAAATACAATATCACGGTTACGCATCAAGAACTCTAACAACTGGAATTCTTTCTTTTTGAGATGAACCTCTTTTTCATTCACCCATACTTTCATCATCTTAGGGTCGAGACGGATTTCACCGGATTGAATAGCGTTTGTTTCCATTGCATCGCGCTCTGTTAAACGTTTATATTGCGCCAACATAGCTTTGATCTTCGCAATCAATACAGATGGAGAGAATGGCTTTTCAATATAATCATCAGCACCTACGCCTAAGCCACGGATTTTATCGATATCGTCAAGACGCGCAGTTACCATAACGATTGGTACACGAACTTTGTCACGAATTTGACGACAAACTTCAAAGCCATCCATTTCTGGCAACATAACATCAAGGATAATAAGGTCTACAGGAGTATTTAATGCTGCTTCAATGCCATCTGTACCATTAGTCATAATCGTTACATCATAGCCCGCCACCATTAAATAATCACGCTCAATATTGGCAATATCCAAATCGTCTTCAATAATTAAGATATGTTCACTCATGATTCTTCTCCTTGCTTAGGAAACTCTAATATAATACGTAGACCATGTGGCCTTACATTTTCAATCACAACTCGGCCTTCAAAGATTTCCATAATTCGACGGATAATCGACAATCCTAGGCCACTACCTTCTTGAGGATTCGTACGAGACGAATCTACACGATAGAATGGTCGCATCAGACGCTCTAGAGATTCTGGCGGTACACCTGGTCCATCATCACTGATGACACAGTATACAAAATCATCATCACTCGTTACATCTATGACGCAATGACCAATATCGGTCATTTTATACTTAGCACTATTGTTCAACACATTCTGCAAAACACGTTGTAACAATTGTGGGTTAGCATTGATAAAAGGTGTTTCCGTAGCTATACGGGCCTTAATCTCAAGCCCCTTCGATTGATACGGAGCTAAATGATCTTCTACAAAGTCACGTACGAACTGACCTAATTCAATTCGCTCAGATGGACGAGATTCTTTTTTATAGTTCAATGTTGTTATGAGGAATAGTTCCTCTAACATAGAATCTAAATCATTGGCCCGTTTCAAAATAATCCCCATGTATCTTTTTTGTTGCTCTTCCGTTGGTGCAATACCATCACGAACGCCTTCAGCATACGCTTTAATAGCCGTCAACGGAGTTCGTATATCATGGGATATACCAGCGAGTAGCTCTTTTTGTTGCTCCTGTTCCATTTCAATCTGACGATTTGCCATTTCTAACGACTTTGTCATGTTCTTAACGTGAATCATGATAAATCGTGTAACAAATCGGTTAATAGCAAAAAATGTAACAATAAAGAGCAATATGGATACTACGATAATATAGAAAGATACGGATTCCATTAAGCTATCACTACCATGAGTAGCACGCCTAATCGCAATATGGTATACATAAGAATGACGTCCATCGTACTTTCTCATTTCATAAACGAAAGTATTATTGGATTGATATACGATGCCCTGTAATTCAGGGTTAACATCAATAAGACCAACAATGGCAGAAGCACTATAGATTTGTGGATTACCGTAGTTATACACCATACTTCCTTGATCAAGTACTTCAACATATACTTCCTTTGGATCAAGTAAGCTATAGCTAGGCTTAACCAAGCTATTAATTAGATCATTTTCTAACCCATAAAAGGTAATGGTTTCAGTTATTCGACTGACACTTTTAAACTGTTGTTCCTGCTCAATACGCAAATAGTAACCGGCATTGGCCAATATGCGCAAACCTGTAAAATATAGCAAAAATAAAATAATTGCTATTAAAATAGGTACAACAAACAGCACAACATTGGATATCCAAATTCGTATTTGTAAATTCACAGGATTACCTCAATATCATAAATAGTAGATACTCTCTATAGTTTACGCTATTTTTATAACTTAACGCAAGTAAAACACGCAAATATCCAACATATTTTTCACTATTCTTTCATACGTAGTTTATAATTGACCGATTATTCAAAGGTATCTCGACCCTTTTAATATCTAATACTTTTCGTAAAAATTATATTTTCACACGCACCCATGTATCTTATGGCGATATGAAAATTGGTAATATCTGATATTTCATAGTTCCTTAGTCTCCCCTTTTAATAGGAACTCGTCTATACTGTTTATAAAAAAGCTAAAATATAAAAAATGAAACAACTATTGAATCTCTTCATTTAATAAAACAAAATATATACTGAATTATACTATTTCTCTATGAGGATAGTTTAAATATGGCCAAAAAAAAGAGGATTCCTAAGAATCCTCTTTTAAAATTTGGATTAACGACGATTTGCATCGAAGAAGTTAATAGCAACTTCTGGGAACATAGCGTAAGTCAATACGTCTTCGTCAGTGATGCCATTGTAGCCTTTAGAAGCTAAATCTTGACGGTAACCTTCCAATTCAGGTTCGATAAGATCTGCTGGACGGCAAGTAATAGGTTGTTCATCACCAATGATAGTTTGACGAATTTCATCAGAAATTGTACCAGGTAATTGACCATATTTACCACGAACAAGATCTTTAACTTCGTTAGGAACCATTTTGTAACGGTCGCCCATCATAACGTTCATCATAGCCATTGTACCAACGATTTGGGATGTTGGAGTTACCAATGGAGGGTAACCCAAGTCTTCACGAACGCGTGGCATTTCATCCATAACGTCAAAGAAGCGATCGCCCATACCCATTTCGTTCAATTGGTTTTGAGTATTGGACAACATACCGCCAGGAATTTGGTAACGACGAACAGCAGGGATTACATCACTAGCTGGTTTCAAGTTGAATTCTTCAGCGATTTGTTGTTTTACTTTACGGAAATGGTCAACTAATGGAATGTATTTATCAAGGTCAAGGCCAAGATCCCATTCAGTACCTTTGAACATTTCAATCATAGTTTCAGTAGCTGGTTGGCTAGTTGCATGAGCAAATGGAGAGATAGCAGTATCGATGATATCTACGCCAGCTTTAGCAGCTTCCCAGTATGTAGTACTAGCAAGACCGCAAGTGAAATGGCTATGCAAATCGATTGGCAATTCGCCAAAACGTTTTTTGAAAGTAGAAACCAAATCATATGCATCAGCAGGTCCTAACAAACCGGACATATCTTTGATACAAAGGGAATCAGTACCCATTTCTACCAAAGTTTCAGCTACTTTCAAGAAGCTTTCAGTTGTGTGAACTGGAGAAATTGTGTATACCATAGCGGATTGAACGTGTGCACCAGCTTTTTTGGAGTACTTAATAGCAGCTTCCATATTGCGTGGGTCATTCAATGCGTCGAAAATACGGATACGGTCGATACCATTTTTTACAGCCGCATTACAGAATGCTTCTACTACGTCGTCGGAGTAGTGTTTATAGCCCAACAAATTTTGACCGCGAAGCAACATTTGCAATGGGGTATTTTTCAAATTAGCTTTCAATTTGCGAAGGCGTTCCCATGGATCTTCATTCAAGAAACGAAGACAGCTGTCATAAGTAGCGCCGCCCCAACATTCAAGAGCTTCATAACCAATATCATCTAAAAGGCCGAGCACTGGTTCCATTTGTTCGTAGCGCATACGTGTTGCCAAAATAGATTGATGACCGTCACGAAGAACGGTTTCGCAAATTCTTAATTTTTTAGCCATGTTAATCCTCCAAATCGAAATAGTCTGTGTATGTAACTTTATACACTCATTAAACAACTATCTCATACCTATTTTTTTTACGATTTTTTCGATGTCTGCTCACACTAGCCAAACGCGCTAAAATCGTAATACATACTTATATTAGACTACTTATAAAATTCTTTGTCAACAACCACATTATGCTATTTACTCATAATCTCATGTATTCAAAGATGATTTTTTCGTGATGAATATCACAAAAAACTGCAGAGAAACTAGAGTTTAGCATGTATGTTTAATCAAATTAATTTTTTTGTAATTGCTCATTTTAATGAGAAACTAAAAATTATATCGTAATAATTTTTGGTTATTATTAAATACTTTTCAAAATATATCGGTATTTATAAATGTAGTAATTCGATAAACGTCGGTATGTTTATAAGCTCATCAATTTTATTAATAACTAAGCCGATATTTTTAAATGCATAAACATGCAAAAGAACCTGCCCATTTACGGACAGGTTCTGACCTAATCTTTAAAATTTGATAGTCTCCATTATACGGCTTACTTCTCAGGCTTAACCTTTTTAGGCGCAGTTTCAAGGACAATATTTTTACCTTCCCGTTTCACCTGAATAGAGAAAGCCCCTTCCCCTTCTTTAAAATACTCCATCTTGATATCAAGGAGCATTTTACCAATCATAGTCTCTACTTTTTCAGTTAAGAACTCACGGTAAAAAGCATCTTCTTTTTGCTTTGGACTTTGATGAACTACTGGTTTCTTAGCATCTCGCTCCATATTGAGCATAGTATCTTCGAAATTTTCTGTATCCTTAAAATTTTTCATCATATCCGCATCAGATAAACCTTTTTGAATTTTAAACTTTGCCATGTGTATCTCCTATCAGTTCAAAAATTGCTTTTTTTACGCGTACTGGATCAATACCAGACATACAATATTGATTAGGCTTAGGACAACGTCGTTTTCGGCAGCCCAAGCAATCTAATTCGTCATTTACGAGCACCTTAAAGGTCCCCGTCAGAGGGCCCCATAATTTAGGGTCCGTAGGGCCAAAGAGTGCTACTACAGGCTTATTTAAAGCTAACGCAATATGCAGAGCTCCCGTATCTGCAGTAACTAATACATCACAACTTTCAATTAAGGCCCCTAATTCTTGAAGTGTCGTTTTCCCTAACATATTCAGAACAATTTTATCAATACCCTCATCTGTCAAAGAGTCCAGCAAGGGTTTGTATTGAGCAGCCTCTTTAGGGCCACCTAAACAAACAAATTTCGCTCTATATTGAAGGGATTTAATGAGAAAATACCATTTTTCCTGAGGCCACTCTTTCGTTGCCCAAGAGGTACCTAATACCAGCCCAATGCGTAACGGAGTTTCTACCACGCCTCGATGTAAAGAAACGTCATTATCAATCGACTTCCATTGCTCTTCTGCCCAACTATGTAAATTTGTTGGCACCTGAAAATCCATGTGGTATAGCGTATTAGCATTAGATTCATTTAGTGAACAACTGCTCTCAATACCGTATTTATCAATGTTAAGCGATGTATCTAAATTTGCATGTTCAGTAATAGCCTTTGTTAACAACTGAGCTACCTCTACATAGCGTTTAATCACGTGTTCTGTACTAGGCTTCGTTTTATAGTTAGTAAACAGCCAATTCAACTCTTTTGTGCCACCAAGGCCAAGTCTAATGGGGGCTCCTGAAGCTAATAGTACTAGCCCTGTTATGAGTCGCCCTTGCACATCAACGGCTACATCAAATTTATAAGGCTCTAATTTGGCCTTAAGATCCCACCACATGCGCCACATTGTAGGAATATGTAGTTTTTTAGAATGTGCCTCGTATATATCCCGTTCCCAGGGAATAATTTTATCTACATAGGGATTGCCCTGTAAAAGCTCTGCCATACTAGGCGTTACAATCCAATGCAACTTAGCATCAGGATACTGTTCCTTAATCCACCGCGCAGCAGGTGTAGCATGCAAAACATCACCTATGTAACTAAGGCGTACAAATAATATATTCATAGATATCCTTAGGGTACATACTATTATAGGAATAAAGCCTTTATAATGAAAGAACATTATAAAGGCTTTTTCTTAAGATTTCTTTTTACTACCACTACTATTGGATGTTTTAGAAGATGTAGTATCTTCTGTTACCTTAGTAGTTTCTTCACTACCATTCTTAATGATGTTTTTTACATCTGATAATGTCAACTCATTAAATGTAGTAGGGTGGTTGTATTTGTAAACTGGATTGAATCCTACACCTAATTTACCAGTGTAAACAGTCAATGCATTATTGTCCTCATCAACACGGGCGATGTAGATGGTTTTGTCCATATCAACACCGATAAAGCGGAAACGCCCTTCAGGGTTGATAACACGCCATCCCCCTTCAATGCCGTTGAACATGAATACATCCCCAGTTCTCACATTATCGTAGAAGAAGTTATCTTCATCGTAGAATACACCGATATGACCGATATCAGTAGCTTGCATGTAAACGCGACGTGTATCGTAGTTAGCATCGGTACGATAAATGCGATATGTGTGTTCTTGAACTTTTACCTTCATATACACCACATTTGTCGCTTCAGAGTACGCAGCATCTACGATTTTACTGCCCCGAGGCAAGTCTTCAAGTTTGGTATCAACTTCGTGTTCTGGATCATCCGCATTAAGACGAGCCATGACAACATCTCTGGAGTCATATAAACCCATGACAGCATAGTTACGGTCTGGCATCCAGTTGAAGTAACTAATCGAACGGCCCTTCAAATCGATATTTGTAGGCTTACTTTCATTAGCCTTGTAAATTTTCAAAGAGTTTTCTGTAACAACGGCCATAAATTGACGGTCATAGGACACATATTTAGTGCCTTCCTTCACATCAGGAAAGTTTTTAGTATCATCTTTTGATGCGCCTGCTACGTTAAACTCTGTAGTCGGCGCAAACATATATTGATCAAGGTATAGGTATACCCCACCTTGCAGAAGAATACCTACCGCAAAGGCGCTCAGTACACGCGTAAAAGGTTTCATCTGTCCTCCTATTTCACGATAAACGCCGTTGGGATCATGCGTTCCCCTAACAAATCGGCAGGTTTATTTACGACTTTACCATTTAGGTACAAAGTTGAACTAGAACCGCCATCTAAATTTGCTGCAATGTAGCAACCTTTTTCAAATAGAATATCTTGTACGTCACGCAAGGTAGCCCCAATAGAATACCCTGGTTGGCGACCATCGATTACAAGGAATAGCACTGTACCATCTTTCTTTTGACCGATAGCAGTACGAGGGCCTACGCCCCAGCCTCCATCACCTTCGGTAATCATCTTCTTGCCATCAACGATAAGAGGTGGACCAAAGGTAATACCTTCCATGGCCTTCATATCACTAAGCTGAGTTTTATCATAGTTACCAGCGATAAGATTACCAGATTTAGAGAAACCTACAAAGTCTACGTCTTCATCAGGGCCTACATCCTTACCGATAACGTACTCACCATCATGCAAGATGAAACCATATGGCAAACGGCCTGTACCAGTACCATTAGGGTCGTGGAAACCACCGCCATTAATCGCTGCTACAGCATTATTCATTTTTGCAATATTACTTGTAGTATCGCCTTTTTCTTGAATATTAGCCGCTGTACCTACTTGAATACGACGAGGATCAGGAATTTCTAAAATATAGCCTACATAACGAGCAGACTGGATTTTTTCAAGATTTAAAGTCTTATCTTCACGAGCATTAAACTTGAACAAATCTTGGCTTTTAACAACCCCTACAGTCCCCAAAATAGATTGTAATTCGTCTTCATTAAACAACCACGTAATGTAATGAGGATGGCGAGATTGTAAGATAGCGCCAATTACAGCGCGCTTTACATTATTAAATGGTCCAAAGAGCACCACGAAGGGTGATGTGACAACTGCAAATAAGAACACCATAATGATGAACTTTACCCAATTCTTTTTGAACAATGTATTTCTCCTTATAAATCAGTGAAATGTTCGGTGCTAATGCGTTCTTCAAAATGCTTGATATCCACCGCATTGCCTACCCAAACACGCAAAATATTATATGGATTATCACCAGTATGAGCCCAGCCAGATTTCATAGCCATCCCCATTTTAATGCCAGCCTTTTTAGAGGCTGAGTCGGTGAATTCATTTTTATCTCCATATGGATAGCAGAACCAAGGATTATCCTTAATGCCTACTTCTTTAGAAAGTGCCTCTTGGGCCTTCGTAATATTTTCAATTTGTTTTGCCTCTGACAATTGGCCCATTTCTATGTGTTGGAAACCATGGTTTGAAATAGTAATACCATTTTTGTGCATTTCACGCACTTGATCCCAAGTTAGACGCGTCCCAACATCGCCAGGATTAATAAATACAGTCGCCGGGAATCCATATTCTTTCATAATTGGATATACGATAGAATATGTATCTGCATAACCGTCATCAAAGGTTAACACAACAGGTTTTTCAGGCACCGCAGCACCATTTACAACATAATCATACAATTGATCCATCGTCAATGGATTATAGCCATTATCCTTGAGGAACTTCATTTGTTCTCTAAACAAATCCTCCCGAATAACTGCATCATTATCTTTGTCGTCGCCGACTTTATGATACATAAGAACAGGAATACCCGTTGGATGTACCATCTTAACTTCTTTTGCAGGCGGTACTGAACTAGTAGGTTCTGTTTTTTGTGAAAGTAATCCACAACCTGCCACAACCATTGCCAATACCAAAACTAACAGTGTTACCAACGGAATCCGTCTCATAGGTCCTCCTCTATTAGAACACAATTATATACAGAATATTATAACATTTCCATGAAGAATAGTAAAAATTCCTCCATATAGGTATCATCTAAACAATGATTTATACGCAAAGAGATGTATCACTTACTTATACTTTATGTTGTAATCTAGAAAAGAATGATTTAATATTTTAATTATAATGTTTCTTATTTAAAATATACGATTATTATATAAATAATATAAAGGATTACTTATGAAAAAACGCTTAGGCCTTATACAAATGGACGTTCATGTAAACGACGTGGAATACAACTATAATCGGGTTCAAGAGTTGCTCACGCAAGCTTTAGCTGAATGTCCAGATATTATTGTTTTACCCGAAACATGGAACACAGGATTTCATCCATCCAAGGATTTAATCAATATTTCTGATAGAAACGGAGAAAGAACAAAAGCTTTATTAAGTGCTTTCTCTAAAGAGCACAATGTAAACATTGTAGGCGGTTCTGTAGCCGTAGCAAAAGAGGATTTAATATTTAATACATCCTATGCTTACAACCGTGAAGGCACACTCGTAGGAGAATATTCCAAAATGCACGGATTTAGCCCTGCTAAAGAGAACCAATACTTTGCTAGCGGTACACATACCACTCATTTCGAATTGGATGGTATTCCTTGTAGTACGGTTATCTGTTACGATATTCGCTTCCCTGAGCTCGTAAGAATGGCTGCATTATCAAATACAGAGTTATTATTTGTACCTGCTCAATGGCCTACCATGCGTTTACGCCACTGGCAAGTATTAAACGAAGTGCGCGCCATTGAAAACCAACTTTTCTTATGTGCAGTCAACGGCTGTGGTACTGTGGGTCGAGTCCAAAGTACTGGTCACTCCGCCGTATACGATCCATGGGGTACAAACCTCCTTGAAATGGACACCGTGGAAGGCATCTCATCTGTAGACATCGACCTCACCGTAGTAGAAGATATCCGCAATAAAATCAATATCTTTAAAGATCGTAAACCAGAGCTTTATAATCTATAAAAACAAAAGGCACATTGTACTGAACACCCATCTAAAATTATTTCAATGTTAGATATCCTGTTTATATGACAATGCGCCTTTTTTTAATTTATTGTACTGTAGTAAGGAAATAAATTACCCTAGTTTGCTCTGGATTAACGGCCATGCCTGCAACAGTAAACATATTATATGAATAATCAAATTTAAAGATGTAGAATGTGTACTCTGCATTAAATGGTCGCTTTACTTCTTTATACGAATAGTACCCTAAATATTTTTTCTGTAAAGCCTTATTTTCATCGTTGGACAATATTTTATCAGAACTTAATTTACTAGTATCTTGCTCTAAATCCAAAACCATTTGATTGTTCATTTGGTTAAGGAGCTCACGATCAACCTTTCGCTTAATATTCTCATCGCTTAGCGCCATTTTGTATTGATACATATTATTGAATATATTAGTTACTTCAATCCATTCTTCTGGCAATATAGTAGACACGTATTTTCTATAATTCGTCTTAACATCTTCGTACGGTTTAATAGAAACACGTTCAGCCTCCCCCTTAGTGATAATAACCTTAGCATGATTTTCTGCATCTTGAATATAGGGTTTTAGTTCTGATGGTTTGCCTGTAAAAGAAACTTGAATATACCGACCATCTTCAATCGCCTTAGGCGGCTTTAAATGAATATCAACCTGCTTAGCAAAAGAAGGTATTTTCTTTGGAAAACCAGACAAATCATTTACTTTATCTATATCTATATGATTGTAATAGTCCTTGTCATTAACCGAGTACTTACTGCTTTCTCTAAAATTAATAGCCTTTACAATTTGTTTTTCAATTTCTTCTCGTGTATAAGGATTTTTAATAAGGTCTCGTTGCGGCGCACTTCTTATTGTTCTATTATGTTCCTCAATATGAGCGTGCATACGTGATTCTACCTCTCGATCTAGCAACATTTGTTCATTAAATGTTTTTCTAGCAACGGACATAACAGCATAAGATAATTCTGTTTCACCCGTAACTTTACTTTCCAAATAAGGCATAACTTCGTGAGGTTGTACTCTATCAAGTTGAGTAGTCTTTGCGCCTAATGGCGTTGATATAGATGGAATGGATATCTGCTCAGCATTTATTATTCCTATATTAGCAAACAATGCTATCACAATTAGTACAATTCCTTTTAAATTCATTCAAGTCTCCATCAAATAATTATATTAAAAAACTTGCTATACATCTCATATAGTAAGTCATATACGTTAAAACTCAATAAGCTTCCACATATCCTCTGGAACCTGTTCTAGAGGTTTATTTTTTGCAATTGCTTCTTTTAGAATATCAATAGTATCTTGCACTTCTTGTTTATCCTTTGTATCTGGATCATGAAGGATGACACGATTTAAAGAATCTTCACCAAATTGCTTCAAATACTCTTTTTTCACTTGATTAAGTTCACGGCGTAAATATTTCATAGATAATAACCTCCCAATATATTTAATCTAATATATTAAGAAGTACTTGTCTATAATTCAAATATTTTCTATACACATCTTCAGCTAATAATAAACAATTTAAAGTTGTAAATTAATATTTTTATCTCATAAATCATTTACATGAATTCTATAGAAATGGTAGTATTAACAATGCAATAGGATTTAGTTATTAAGAAAGAAAGGTAATAACTATGTTTTCATTTCTACAACCCAAAGAGGCAAAATCATCAGTTCCACAAAGCATGATTAAGAATCTATATTATAAATATAGATTTCAATCATTAATTGGTATTTTTATAGGTTATGCTGCGTACTATATTGTTCGTAATAACTTTGCCTTATCAACACACTTTTTATCAGATATTCTCCATATGAGCAAAACAGAAATTGGTTTGTTATCTAGTGGTATGCTTATCGCTTATGGTTTAAGTAAAGGCTTTATGAGTAGTCTTGCGGACAAAGCAAGTCCTGCCAAGTTTATGGCTTTCGGTCTCATTTGCTGTGCAATTATCAATATCTTTATGAGCTTTGCCGATAGTCTCGCCTTCTTCTTAGTTTTAGTAGTACTAAATGGATTTTTCCAAGGATTTGGTGTAGGACCATCCTTTATCACCCTAGCTAAATGGTACCCAAAACAGGAACGTGGCCGTTATGGAGCTATCTGGAATATTTCCCACAATCTCGGTGGTGGTATCGTAGCACCAATCGTAGCCGCCGCATTATATTTCACTACTACAGATCACTGGCAATTAGGGAGTTATGGTGTACCAGCCCTTATTGCAGTTATCATAGCAATTGCCATTTCTTTCTTAATCAAAGAAAGCCCTGAACGTGAAGGCTTACCGCCAACAAGTGAAATCATTGCTGACACGGCTCATAAAGCGCACAGAAGTTCTGAAGCACCGCATATGAGCACAAGAGAAATCTTTGTAAAATACGTATTGAAAAATAAAAACGCTTGGTATGTATCATTAGTTGATACCTTCGTTTACATGATTCGCTTTGGTATGCTTACTTGGCTTCCAATTTATTTATTACAAGTAAAGGGTTTCTCCAAAGCAGAAATGGCTGTTGCCTTTTTATTCTTTGAATGGGCTGCTATTCCTTCTACTATTTTTGCTGGTTATATTTCCGATAAATTCTTTAAAGGTTATCGCATGCCACCCGCAATCATTGCTATAAGTATTATCTTCTTCTGTATATTTGGTTATTGGCAAAGCGAGTCTCTCTTATGGGTTACTTTCTTCGCTGCTATTGTAGGTTGTTTAATCTACATTCCTCAATTCTTAGCTTCAGTACAAACTATGGATATTGTACCACCATTTGCAGTAGGTTCTGCTGTTGGTCTTCGTGGATTCATGAGTTACATTGTTGGTGCAAACTTAGGTACAACACTATTTGGTGTTTTAGCAGATAAATTTGGTTGGAATGCAGGTTTCTATCTTTTATTAGTAGCATGTGTTCTTTGTATTACATTCTGTGTATTGGCTCATCTTGGCGCCAAAGAATTAGATGCTAAAGAAATTGAGTTTGAACAACTTCAACCAACTGAAGCTAATAGCTAACACCTAACAAATAAATCCTATAGTAAAAAGGTCGTAATATGTATTAATACATGTTACGACCTTTTATTTACCCCACGAAAGGGAGTCCTATATAACCGATGTGTTTTCATCAACGCATAGTTCTCGAAATAATGAAAGCACAAGCCACAATGATACCAAGGACTATACTCCCAGCTACTATATAAGGCCATGTAAGTACATCACGTACATCATTCAATATTTTTATATCAAAGATTGGCATATAAAGTAGTAAGTTCCCCAAAATCCAACCGACTGGTCCTATGAACTTTAGCTTCTTAATCGTATCCATTTTATCTAGAATAGACTCGGTTACCTCTGAATCCTTTTCGACAGATACGTATTCTTTATTAATGTAAAAGCCTTTTAAATATTCCGTTTCAAAAGCCCACTCTTGGACAGAAAACGTAGCAGTACCATCAACATTTTCATACTCTTTATATTTAGCAGTATCAGTAGTACCTACGTCTACCTCACCCCAAGTGCCTGTTACCATCTCATAACCACTATCTACGAGTTTCATATCGGCTGGTAGTGCTTTTCCACACAACTTGGAAAACTGGTACGCATCTCGCTTCTTATCCCAACTGAGCCAAAACTCTGCATTATTCCTATGTTTAACTAACTTATACTCATACCCAATTTTTCCATGAGTATCAATATAGCGTATCTTGCCTAAGATCGTATATAAATCCCTTCGAATACGCAACGTCTCACCATAATTAAAAACCATAATCTTCTCTCATACTGAAAACTACACACATAAATGTATATTATTAATTACTATGATTGTACACATAATATGAAACTATGCCAATACAGGTATAAAAAAGAGCACTTTATAAAAACAAAAAATATTTGATAATCAAGATCATAGCATAATATATAAAATACTCCTTAACTTACATATCCTATAAAGCTTTTCTCACCTGTTAATCTCAATAAAATCACCCTATCATATTTTCCATATATATATTAGGTTAATATATTCTTTTTATAATTTACTGGCAGGAACAAAGTGATTATTTCTTCTATTATTTTTCTTCTCAAAGCAGTTTTTACTTGACAACATAATTGAGTTTCATAAGTTCTAACCTAGAAATGATTTCTGTATTGAATTTACAGCCCCCTATTTCTCCCCAGTCAATATGGTTATGAAGGCAAGGTTTAAAACATTCCACATCATACTTACTCATTCAATTTCGTCTCTTACAGCTCTAAGTTTATCTTTCCTACTTTTATTTCCTCCTCTATCCTATTAGTGATTTTTGGACCTCTACCAAATATTTATAAAGATAAATTGGCGTAATTTTAGCACTATCACCCCACCTTAATAAATATAAGTAACACTTGTAAAATATTGGTTACTCTTTAGTTTTTTCTTTCTATCTTTTTTCTTCTTAAAATCCTCTTTTAACATTCTTTTCATGTTTATTTCATATTTATTAATAAGTTATTGTTATAATTCAATCAGCGATAGGATATAATGAATTGAATAAATACCAAAGCAAAAATATTGAATAGAGGAATTTCCCATTCATTAACTTCTAAGATTCTATCACTAATATCCTTTCAAGAAAGGAGGTAAAACTATGAAAATAGATTATTCTTTGTGCAGAGATATATTATTAGCAGTTCAAGATTTTCCTCCTCCAACAGTTAATAATAATAACTCAATCAACTTCTCTGATATTAATAGGCTTACTATTGACTATCACATTCATATCCTTGTACAGAATGGTCTATTGTCCGGCTTAAATGCTAGTTCTAAATCAAGAGATTATTTATATTTAGACTTGGCATTAACACATGATGGACAACATTTTGTTGATTTATTATCTAGCGACACAATATGGAACAAAGTAAAGGATTATGCCCTCCAAAAGGCAATACCTTTAACATTCGATACCTTAATCCATATTGCACGAAGTTTGCTTTGATAGTTTTTTAACGCCTCATGTTCTCCATAATTGGCCAAGTTATAGATTTCACCCATTCTTTCTGAATTCCAATGTAGATATTTCTGAAAATTATCTACAATCATTGTTTTAAGTTGAATGTAAAATGCTAATCTATTAGCTTGATAGTGTTTGTTATCTTTAATTTCTCTTTCTTGTTTCATCGTTTTTCTCCATTTCTTTTAAAATTCTAAAAGGACGTGATCATAATGGCAGTATTTTTAGTAAGTTATGATTTAAATAAGCAAGGTCAAAATTACACAAATTTAATTAATGCAATCAAAATATATGATGCCTATATTAAGTGTTTGCATTCTCAATGGTTAATTTCTACCAACGATAAGATCTCCTCTGTCTACGAATATTTAAAAAGTAAAATCGATAACAATGATCTTTTGCTTATTACTCCAATTGTGCAACCGTTTTACGCTACGCTCCAATCAGATGTTATTTCATGGCTTAAAAATGAACTAGATTTGGGGAATATTCCTACAATTTAAAGGTGGTGATTATAATGGGTACTTATCAAACAGCACAAGTTTCTAAAAATGGTCATGTTATTACATCTAATACTAATAACACTGCTCACCTATCTAATTTCTGTCCTGAATGTAGAGCTGAAACTATAACTTCTTGTCTAAACTGTAATACCCCTATTCGTGGTGAATATGATGTTCCCGGTGTTATTAGCATTTCAACCTATACACCACCTAAATACTGTCATCATTGTGGATATCCATTCCCTTGGACAGAGAGTAAATTAGACTCAATTTCAGAACTCTTAGATATGCAAGATCAGTTAACAGAAGATGAAAAACAACATTTTATGTCTTATTTACCAATCATCTTTAATGAAACTCCTCAATCAGAGCTAACAGCTTTAATACTAAGAATATTGTTTAATAAGCTA
>CAJZEE010000036.1 GCA_915066865.1 uncultured Veillonella sp. | reverse complement strand
ATTCTAAGATGTCTGAAACTACTTTCAGGATAGTCTGTTCTATAAAATAGTTTTGAAACTGAAATCTATTCTACCATAAGCTATTGAAAGCGCTTAACAAATGATATATAATAAGCCCATAAGAACAAGAAAGGGAGGAAAGAGGATGCCACAGATCAGCAAAGAAGCCTTGATTGAACAAATCAAAGATGCTAATGATATCGTGTCAGTTGTATCCGAGCATGTAGCCTTAAAGAAACGCGGCAAGAACTATTGGGGTTGTTGTCCATTTCATAATGAAAAAACGCCATCCTTTAGTGTAGCCCCTGAAAAGGGTTTTTATTATTGCTTTGGGTGCCATGCATCAGGAAATGCTATTAAATTTCTTATGGAATTAGAGCATTTAACTTTTGTAGAAGCCCTAGAGCGGCTAGCTAATCGAGCTAATATTCCATTGCCAGAGGCGAAACTTTCACCTGAACAAAGAGCTAGAGATGAAAGGCGCAAAAAACTGTATGAAGCTTCTGATTTAGCGGCTACCTTTTTCCATAACTGTCTCACTCAAACGTCTATTGGTAAAGTGGGATTAGATTATTTGAAAAAGCGAGGGCTCACACAAGAGACCATAGAAACATTTAAGCTTGGTTTTGCTCCTGATGGTTGGGATAAGTTATATCGTGCCTTTCATGAGCGTGGCATTGATGATTCCATTCTTTTAGAGTTGAATCTTGTCCGAAAGAACCAAAAGGGTCAATTTTATGACTTCTTCAGAAATAGAATTATGTTCCCCATTATGGATGGTAAAGGGCGAGTAGTTGCTTTTGGTGGGCGCGTTATGGATGATAGTACACCAAAATATTTAAACTCTCCAGAGTCATCAATCTTTGAAAAAGGTAAACTCTTATTTGCCTTTGATAAGGCTTATAAATCTATTCGTGAGGAAAAACAAGCTATTCTTGTAGAAGGCTATATGGATGTTATATCCGCTCATAATCATGGTGTTACTAATGTAGTCGCATCATTGGGGACTGCTTATACAAGAGATCATGGGCATATCTTGATGAGGCAAGCTGAAGAAATCGTGTTAGCTTATGATATGGATGGTGCTGGTCGTCAAGCGGCTGCTAGGGCTATTGAGTTATTGCAAAATACGGATTTTAAGGTGCGTGTCCTTGCTATGCCAGACGGCAAAGATCCAGATGATTATGTGCGTAATCATGGGGGACAGGCATTTAAGGAGTTAGTTGCTAAAGCTGTTAAACCTCTTGATTATCTATTAAGTGAGTCTTTGATTAAACACGATACAAATGATACAGAAGGGAAGCAGGCTGTTATGGCAGATGTTTTCCCATATATTGCAAATATAGATAGTCAAACACAGAGAGATGATGCTTTAAAAACATTGGCATTGCCATTATGGCTTGATAATAGTACTATTTTTAGATACTTTAGAGATTATGTGAAAAAAGGACAAATTGAATTAGTGGATACTGCATCAACACCTTTGCCAACACAGGACTTACCAAAGGGGGATGCGGAAAAATTATTGTCCTTAGCTTTCACAGATGGCGAAGTATTACAACATATGATGAGCTATTTGCCATTAGAGGACTTTGAAAAAATTGAATATCGAGGTATAATAGAAAAGCTATTCACCTTGTATAAGTCCGAAGGTCGTCTAGATGAAACTGCAATTCAATCTGTTTTATCTTCTCAAGAATACGATATTTACTCTAGGTTGGTCGTCATGAGTGACGATGAATATAAGGTACAAGTGCCTGCATTAATCCGCAAGATAAGGCTCCATTCATTGCGTGAACAGTATAAAGCGCATTCAATTATGGCGGATCAATTAAAACGAGCAGGAGATTCGACGTTTATTAGCGAATTACATAAGTGTCAGGAAATACAGAATTTAATTAGAGAATGGTCTAAGTAAATCATTAATGGTTAAAAAGGAGAGCGCTGTGGCTAAGAAAGTACAAAAAAGTCAAATAGAGGAGATTGTTGAGCAACTTCTTGAAAAAGGCCGTAAGAGCGGTGTGTTGACACAATCCGAGATTTCAGATGCTCTTCATGAGCAGACGGAAATTACTGCGGAACAATTAGATGATATTTATACGACTTTGGGTAAATTGAATGTAGAGATTGTGGCAGATATTGATGCTGATGATACAGATAGTCATACAATTGAAACGGATGAAGATGAAGACGAAGTTTCTAGCGAGAAGAAAATTTCTATCGATTTAAGTGTTGATTCTGGTGTTAATATTGATGACCCTGTACGAATGTACCTAAAAGAGATTGGTCGCGTACCATTGCTTTCAGCTGACGAAGAAATCGTATTAGCTAAGCAAATCGAAGCTGGTGCACAAGAGGATGCTACATATAAAGATATTCAACTTAGCAAAAAGGCTAAGAAAAAATTGGTAGATGCTAACTTGCGATTAGTTGTAAGTATCGCGAAACGTTATGTAGGTCGTGGTATGTTGTTCTTGGATCTAATCCAAGAAGGTAACCTAGGTCTGATTAAAGCGGTAGATAAATTCGATTATACTAAAGGTTATAAATTTTCTACGTATGCTACATGGTGGATTCGTCAAGCGATTACGCGTGCTATTGCAGACCAAGCTCGTACGATTCGTATTCCTGTACATATGGTAGAAACAATTAATAAATTGATTCGTATTTCTAGACAATTGTTGCAAGACAAGGGTCGTGAGCCATTGCCAGAAGAAATTGCTGAAGGTATGGGAATTACTGTAGAGCGGGTGCGTGAAATTCAGAAAATCGCCCAAGAGCCAGTATCTTTGGAAACTCCGATTGGTGAAGAGGAAGATTCCCATTTAGGGGACTTCATCGAGGACCAAGATGCAATTGCTCCAGATGATGCAGCTAGCTACATTTTATTGCAAGAGCAGATTGAAGATGTATTTACATGCTTGACTGATCGTGAGCAACAAGTCTTGATTTTACGTTTTGGTTTGAAGGATGGTAAGCCTCGTACATTGGAAGAAGTTGGTCAACATTTCAATGTAACAAGAGAACGTATTCGTCAGATTGAAGGTAAAGCGCTTACTAAATTGCGCAACCGCGGTAAACGTGATAAAATCAAAGACTTCTTATAAGATTTTGAATCTCTTAAGGGTTGTAATGCAGTGTTGTATAGCACTGTATTACAACCCTTTTGTGTTATAATAAAAAATGGTAATATCTTACAATAAAAAGCATTTTATGATAAGACTTACGTAATAGACAAGGGTTTCATGTAATAGCGATAAGTCTTATGTAATAGATATAAGTTAAACGCTTATGTAATAGATAGGAGATATAATGTTTACAGTTACTAAACGGTTAGAGGTGAGTGCATCTCATCAATTGAAACTAGATTATCCAAGTAAATGTCAAAATCTTCATGGGCATAACTGGATTATTACAGTTCATGCTCGCTCTGAAGAGTTAGATCATAATGGGATGGTTATCGACTTTACGATTATTAAAGAAAAAATTCATGGTCGCTTGGACCATCGCCATATCAACGATGTACTAGGCAATATTAATCCTACTGCGGAGAATATGGCAAAATGGATTGCTGATGAATTGGGCCCAAAATGCTTTAAAGTAGAGGTTCAAGAATCTGAAGGGAACACAGCTATTTATGAACGTTATTGAGATTTTTGACTCTATTGATGGGGAAGGTAGTCGGCAAGGTTTGCTGACTACATTTTTACGCCTCCATGATTGCAATATTCGCTGTTCCTATTGCGACACGACTTATAGCTACGGCATTGATAGTGTATTCACAGAGATGACTGTAGCTGAGGTGGCTGATGTTATTGAAAGCTTAGGCAATCATCGCATTACTATTACTGGTGGGGAGCCTCTATTACAAGAAGCTGCTGTTGTAGAGTTAATTGATGAATTAAATCGTCGGAAGGATTTAAAGATACAAGACAGTTCATCAAGTCAAAGTGATTTAACTCGTATTAATGATGTAGATAAAGATGTAGATAAACGAGAGAGGCCTAATAATAGTCCTTATGATTTCAATATTGAAACAAATGGCACGATTATACCGAGCTTTCATAGAGATAATGTGTGGTTTACCTACGATTATAAAACGCCGTCCTCTTTAGCCGAAGAGTCTATGAATATAGATATATTCAAGGTGGCTACAGAACGTGATTTGATTAAGTTTGTCGTTGGTTCTCCAGAAGATTTGGATTGTATGCGTCGCATAATTAGTAAATATCCTACAGTGGCTCAAATATATGTATCGCCTGTATGGGGACAGATTGAGGCGGCATCGATTATCGATTATATGAAAACATATAATTTGCAGAATGTACGATTCCAACTGCAAATCCATAAATTTGTCTGGGATCCAGATGCAAAGGGTGTATAGTATTGTTAGGCTGTGTAGTATCAGTATCTTTTCTATGGTATGATATGAGGTCTGATGAAATCTTGATATAAAGGGGTAAATATGGATACAAAAAAAATAGAATCGCTTATATATCAGTTGTTAGAAGCATTAGGTGAGGATCCTAATCGGGACGGTTTGTTAGAAACACCGAAACGGGTGGCTCAAATGATGGAAGAGGTATATGAAGGCATTCAGTATACAAATGCTGAGATTGCAGAAATGTATGGTAAGACCTTCGCTGTAGATACAAACCAAATGGTAGTAGTAAAGGATATTACTTGCTTCTCTCATTGTGAACATCATATGGCATTGATGTATGATATGAGTATCAGTATTGGGTACATCCCAAAAGGTCGTGTCATAGGTTTATCTAAGATTCCCCGCATAGCTGAAATGTGCTGCAAGCGTTTACAATTGCAAGAAAAAATTGGTGAAGATATTGCGGAAGTAATTTCCTTAGCGACAGGGTCTGATGATGTTATTGTGCACATTACATCGTCTCACAGCTGCATGAGTGCACGAGGCATTAAATCTACAGATAGCCAAACGACTACACTAACTACTAAAGGCGTATTTAACGAAGATCATATGATTCACCGTTTTATGCTAATGAAATAGTCTTAGCGTTTGAGTTGCCTTGACTAAATGATAGTCTATTCGGTATAATTAATAAGCTAGAAACTAACTGAGGGCCTATAGCTCAGGGGTAGAGCAACCGGCTCATAACCGGTCGGTCCCTGGTTCGAACCCAGGTGGGCCCACCATTATGTTGACATCTACCGTCCTTGAGAATTCAAGGGCGGTTATTTTTATATGTAAATCATTTATTTGTGTAACTTAACAAAGCTTATTTTTGAATAGTATTATGTTTAGAAATAAATAAACGAGAACAAATATGTAAATAAATAAGCATAAAATAAGCAAAAAATAATCAAGAATAAATAATTAAGAATTAAGAATTAAGAATGAATAGTTAGTAATATATAATTAGTAATAGTAGAGGATGTTATGGAACCTAGACCTATGATGGACCGCCTAGAAGCGGTATTCTCAATCGTACCAAAGGCTCATGCCATTGCTGATATCGGTACCGATCATGGCTATTTAGCGGTAGAGCTCATCAATCGTCAACGCGCTGAATATGTCATTGCCGGTGATGTACATAAAGGTCCGTTAGAGTCTGCAAGATCATATGTTGAGTCTTGTGGACTAGCCGATAAAGTAGATTGTCGTTTAGGCGATGGTCTTAAAGTGACAGAAAAGGGCGAGTTGAACGGCGCCATTTGTTGTGGTATGGGTGGATTTTTAATGCGGGATATTGTAGATGCAGGCCCAGAACCATTAGAGTTCTATGTACTCCAACCACAGAATGGACAAAAAGAATTACGTCAATATATGGTTCAAAAGGGATATGTTATCGTTCTAGAAATCATCGTAGAAGATGCTGGTAAGCTCTATACAGCATTTTTAGCCGTGCGCAATGACTGCGTGGAAGCTTATACAGGTATGACTGAATATGTAGATGTTTATCAATCGTTACCGGAAGACTCCTTGTTGTGGTCTGTAGGGGCTTTATTGGAACAAGATAGACCACCACTTTGGATGAAATATATAGAGTATTTAATATATCAACGACAATGTGCATTAGATGATATGACAGAGAAATTAAATCATACTGATAAATATCAGGATTTAGAGCAGGAAGTTAATTTTCTTCGTAATCTTTTAGAGAATAAATAGAAAGAAGTGAGTTGTATGATAACGGTTCAACAAGTTATTACCTTGATGGAGCAATTAGCACCGCATTCGTATGCAGAGTCTTGGGATAATGTAGGTTTAATGGTGGGCGATCGGAATGTAGTTGTTACAGGTGTAGTGACTACGTTAGACGTAACAGAAGAAACCGTAGAATATGCTATTGAACAAAATTGTAATTTAATTGTTAGCCACCACCCATTAATCTTTAAAGGGTTGAAACAGATATCATGTGATACTGCTCAAGGGCGTACGATTAATAAGCTGATTCAACATAAGATTGCCGTATATAGTGCTCATACAAATCTTGATATCGCTCCAGGCGGTCTCAATGATATGTTGGCGAAGCAATTGGGACTTATTGATATTAAGGGCTTCATTAAAACTGGTGAAGAGGCGCTTTATAAGGTGACCACCTTTGTACCTGAAAGCTCGGCTGATGCGGTTCGTTTGGCGATGGGCGATGCAGGGGCAGGCCGAATTGGCAATTATGAGCATTGTAGTTTCAGTATCCATGGGGAAGGACGCTTTGTTGGTAATGAAGATTCTCATCCTGTCATTGGGGCAGCTGGCGCTTTGACAGTGGTTCCTGAGGTACAAGTGAATGCTATCGTTGATGGTACGCATTTAAGCAAAGTCGTAGCGGCTATGAAAGCTGTTCATCCATATGAAGAAGTTGCTTATGAGGTTTTGAATATAGTCGAGCCTACTAGTTCAACTCAATATCTAGGACGGGTAGGTCGCTTGCCTAATGCATTAAACTTAGATTCTTTCCGTGAGTGGGTACAAGAAGCGTTGCCTGATGCTAACATTCGTTTTGCTGGTATTGTGCCGAAAGCGATTCAATTCATTGCTCTATGCTCTGGTGCAGGTGCAGAATTTATTAAGGATGCTGCCCGGTTACATGTAGATGCCTATATTACAGGTGATGTGAAGTATCATGAGGCGCAAATGGCTAAGGAATTAGGCTTACTCGTAGTTGATGCGGGGCATTTTGGAACTGAGTCTATAGTGGCACATGGTTTACGTGACTATTTAATCTCTGCAGGGCTTACTGTTCCTGTGAAAGCTTTCACAGAACAAAATGATTTCTTCTTTGTGTAATGATGCATTTTCTTGCAACAAATTGTTAGCTATGATAAACTGAATTGAAGCAAGTATGAAAGACGGTTGCGAGTCTATAAGACTCGAGGAAAGTCCGAGCTCCATAGGGCAGGATGCCAGATAACGTCTGGCGAGGGTAACCTTAGGGAAAGTGCCATAGAAAAGGAAACCGCCACGTAAGTGGTAAGGGTGGAAAGGTGAGGTAAGAGCTCACCAGCAGTCTGGTAACAGGCTGGCTCGGTAAACCCCATCCGGAGCAAGACCGAATAGGGAAGGGTTAAGGGTGGTCCCGCCTACCTTCCGGGTTGTGTCGCTCGAGCGTGCAGGCGACTGTACGCCTAGAAAGATAATCGTCACCGCGCAAGCGGAACAGAACTCGGCTTATTGATTGCTTGCTTCTATATTTAACATATAATTGATAGTATATAAGATTGTAGATCTTTGTTAGGAGAACTTCATGGCAATTACAGCAATTACTAGTGTACAAGAATTTGATGAGAAAGTGCTTGGCGCTAAAGGTTTAGCTATTGTTGATTTTTGGGCTGGTTGGTGCGAACCATGCACTGTTATGCGCCCAGAGATTGAAGACGTAGCAGAGCGTTTAAAAGGTCAAGTAGAATTCTTTAGTGTTAATGCAGAAGATAAAAATCTTCGCGGTATTTTGTTAAAAGAAGATGTTGATGGTATTCCATCCTTAGTATTCTTCCGCGATGGCAAAATGCTCGATTCCCTTGTGGGCTATAAAAAAGCAGATATGCTTGAGTCTCTAATAAAGGAAGTTATCTGATTAATTAATAACTAGGAATTCTTAGGAAATGAATAACATGAGGCTGTATATAAGGAAAGTTAATTTCTTATATACAGCTTTTTTGTTAAATTTCATAGTTTTCAAAAATGTTAAGTGATATAATAAAATAGTAAAAATATGATTGTCATCATGTTGGTTGAACTTCTTCAAAGTGATAGAGGACGCTAATAAAATGATTTCCGTCATAAACGTTGTAGTTTATTAAGTAATATAATTATATTGCGCAAAGTTGTTGTAAGGAGGCTATATTCCATGAAGAATCGTATAAATAGTTTGTGGACACTCTTCCAAGAACGCCGTTTGAGTCGACGAACATTTATGAAATCCTGTGTAGCACTCACTGCTATTTTAGGACTACCTCCAACGATGTTAGACACCGTTGTTAAGGCTGCCGAAACAACTGAATTACCTACAGTGATTTGGTTGCATGGTCATGAATGTACTGGTTGTAGTGAATCTTTTATCCGTTCATCCTCTCCCTTTACTTCTGATGTTATTTTGAACATGATTTCTCTTGAATATGATGATACTTTGGCGGCAGCGTCTGGTGCACCATTAGAAGAACATTTAGAAAAAATCATCAAAGAAAAAGCCGGTAAATATATCTTGGCTGTTGAAGGTGGTGTACCACTTGATGACGATGGCGTTTATTGTACAGTAGGTGGACGTACATTTAAAGAATCTCTATTAGAAGCAGCTAAAGGAGCTGCAGCAATCATAGAATATGGTTCTTGTGCTTCTTGGGGAGGTATACAGGCGGCAAAACCAAATCCAACAAATACAGTTTCTGTATCTTCCGTTGTATCTGGCAAGCCAATTATTAAGGTCCCTGGGTGTCCTCCAATTCCAGAGGTTATGACTGGCGTAATCATGCACTATGCATTATTCGGTCAAATTCCACCTCTTGATTCTCAAGGCCGTCCTAAACAATTTTATGGCAATCGTATTCACGACACATGCTATCGTCGTGCCTTCTTTGATTCTGGACTCTTCGTTGAAAAATTTGATGATGATGCATCTAAATCTGGTTGGTGCTTGTACAAGGTAGGTTGTCGTGGACCTCAAACATATAATTCTTGCGGTAATCTACGTTGGTGGAATGGTTTGTCCTATCCAATTCAATCCGGTCACGGCTGTATTGGTTGCTCTGAAAAGGGCTTCTGGGATAATGATGTGTTCTACAAACGATTACCAGATATTCCATTGGCTAATACTATCACAACTGCTGATACAATCGGTACAGTAGCTGCAGTTGGTGCTACTGCAGCGGTTATCGTTCATGGTGCAGCAACTCTTACGCGTAATAAAATTCTTGATATGAAAGAAGAAAAACGCTTAAAAGAACAAGGCTTATGGGATGAAAAGAAACATAATAATGGAGGAGGTCACTAATGAAACGCGTAGTAGTAGATCCGATTTCCCGTATTGAAGGTCATTTACGGGTTGAAATAAAAGTTGATGAAGCGAGTGGTAAAGTAGAGGACGCATTGTCTTCTGGTACTGCTTGGCGCGGTATCGAACTTGTTGCTAAAGATCGCGATCCTCGTGACCTTTGGGCGTTCGTACAACGGATTTGTGGTGTATGTACTACAACACATGCGTTGGCAGCATTACGTGCGGTAGAGGATGCAATTGGAATTACAATTCCTAAAAATGCAAATTATATACGTAATATCATGCATAGTAGTCTAGATGTGCATGATCATATCGTGCATTTTTATCACTTACATGCGCTTGATTGGGTTAGCCCGGTAGCAGCTCTTAGTGCCGACCCTGCTAAAACCGCACAATTACAAAATGATGTATTGGCTACATATAATGTAAGCGGTTTAGCACCTGCTGAAACAGCATCCAAAGACTCTGCTTATCCTAAAGAGTTTCCTAAGGCTACTACAGCCTACTTTACGGCTGTACAGCAAAAGGTTAAGAAAATAGTTGAATCTGGTCAATTAGGTATTTTCTCCGCCCAATGGTGGGATCATCCTGATTATAATTTGTTGCCACCAGAGGTTCATTTGATGGCTGTATCCCATTACTTGAATATTCTTGACCGTCAACGGGATATTGTAATTCCTCATGTTGTATTTGGTGGTAAAAACCCTCATCCTCATTACATTGTAGGTGGCATGCCATGTTCTATCTCGATGAATGATATGAATGCACCTATCAATACACAACGCCTAGGAGCTGTTGAACAATCTATTGCATTAGCTAAAGACTTAGTAGATAATTTTTATTTACCAGATTTACTAGCTATTGGCAAAATCTATGTAGAAAAAGGTATGATTGATGGTGGTGGGCTTGCGAAGAAACGTGTTATGTCTTATGGTGATTATCCAGATGATACTTACACAGGCACTTCTAATGGTGACTATCATAAGAAATGTATTGTTCGTTCCAATGGCGTCGTTGAAAATTTTGCGTTAGGTGTAGATAAAGCAACCTTTATCCCATTAGAAGGTAAGGATTTTATGGATCCTCAATATCTTAGTGAAGAGGTTGATCATTCCTGGTTTACATACCCGGACGGAACAAAAACACTTCATCCTATTGAAGGTGTTACTGATCCTAAATTTACGGGTCCTAAATCTGGTACAAAAGAAAAATGGGAATTCCTTGATGAAGATAAAAAATACTCTTGGATTAAATCTCCAACTTTCAAAGGGAAAACTGCAGAGGTTGGTCCATTAGCAAAATATATTGTTGTGTATACAAAGGTAAAACAAGGCATAATCAAAGACCCAACTTGGGCTGAATCTATGATTGTTCGTCAAATAGATACAGTATCACAAGTATTGGGTGTACCAGCTCATGTATGGATGACTACTATGGTGGGACGTACGGCATGTCGTGGCCTTGATGCACAAGTAGCGGCAAATATTAGCCAATATTTCTTTAACAAACTTGTATCTAATATCAAAAATGGTGATACTACAGTAGCGGATATGACTAAATTTGAGCCAAACACATGGGATAAAGATGCTAAAGGTGTTGGCCTTGTAGATGCGCCTCGTGGTGGTTTGGGGCATTGGATACATATTAAAGATGGTCGTTCTGCAAACTATCAATGTATCGTACCATCTACATGGAATGCGTGCCCTAAAACTGCAGCTAATGAACATGGTGCCTATGAAGATTCCATGATTGATACACATGTAAAAATTGCAGATAAACCACTTGAAATTTTGAAGGTAATTCACTCCTTTGATCCATGCCTCGCATGTGCAACCCATTTATACAATAAAAAAGGCGAAAAAATTGTTTCCGTCAATACAGATGCATTGTGTAAATAAAGGGTGGTGGGCTTATGTTAATACATACTGACAAAAAGGCGTATGTCGTATTTAGTCTATGGCTGCGCATATTCCACTGGACTATGGTGCTTAGTGTAACGGCATTGTTCTGGACAGGCCTATATATCGGTGATCCAGGCTTTGCTGCGATTACGGGTAACCCTGAACCAACCTTTGCTATTGATGGCTGGTTCTCTATGGAAACTATGCGGCGTATTCATTTCATTGCAGGTGTTATCTTAACATTCTCCTTTATCTTCCGTTTTGCAGGCGCTCTTTGGAACAGAGGGGATAGATTATTACCTAAATTCCGTCAAAAACGGTATTGGTACGGTCTTAAAGAAACAACATTGCACTATTTAATGATTCCTCAAAAACATGAACATCATTGGCTTCGTAATTCCTTAGCTAGAACTGCGTATATGATGGTATACATTATGTTCTTCTTTGAAATCTTAACGGGTTTTGCAATGTATTCGAGGATTGACCCTAATGGTGTTCTAGGAATGTTATTTTCACCAGTGGTTACATTATTTGGTGGGGAATACAAAGTCCATGTTATCCATCACTACATTGCGTGGGGATTCTTGTTCTTTACTATTGTTCACGTGTATATGGCATTCCGAGAAGATGTTATGGAGGAATCGGGCGAAGTATCGGCTATGGTTTCCGGTATGAAATATTACGCTCATGATCCAATTGATATTGAAGACCTCAATGGTAAACGTCGTCGTGGGGAACGTATTGATAAACCATCTGGTACTACATACCGTCCAAGTGATCCTAATGATCCTAGAGAAAGAGAATTACAAGAAAATGATTAATACAAGTACTGATATCATCAGTGGCTTGGAACAATACGCGGACTCAGAGGGTCCGCGTATTGATTTAAATAGCCTTTATGATGATGGAGACAATGAAATTATCCTACTCGGAGTCGGCAATATTTTGCTTACCGATGAGGGATTAGGTGTTCATGTAGTAAAAGAATTGAAAGAATCTTTCACATTTACGCCTGCAATTTCCATTATTGACGGTGGCACTATGGGAATGGAATTACTTACGTATATGCGTGGTATGAAGAAAATCCTTCTTGTAGACGCTATTAATGGCGGAGATGCTCCAGGAACTATATATGAATTTCCTCATAAGGAATTAGAACAATATTTTACGGAACATATTTCTGTACATGAAGTAGGAATGCAAGATATTTTACGTATCCGTGCTATTCAAGAGGATCCATTAGAAGATGCAGTGGTTATCGGTGTAGAGCCGGAATCATTGGAAATTGGTTTTGAACCTAGCGAGCCGGTACAATACGCCTTGCCTGAGGTTAAGAAACGTGTTTTGAATGTACTACGAGAATGGGGCGTAGTAGCTGAGCCTAAAGCATAAAGTGAAAATTTCATATAGTATATAGATAGCTTATAGAATGTAAAGATAGTCTCTGTATAGGAGTATTTATGATTGAAAATTATGGTAATGTTCGCGCTGTTTTAAATGAGTTGCGTTTGGCTCTAAAGAATTTGCGTGAAACTGGTGAGACATATTCGATTTATATTGAAAAAACGGGTTTAACAGAGGAAGAACAAGTTGAAGTATTAGAAACACTTGGACGCGGTCATATTACGATTAACTTTAATGAAACTGATCAACCTGTAGAATGGTATGAATCACAATTTTCTGGAATCTGGATTGGGACTTATAAAAATGGTCGTGATGACTCAATTTTACATACCGTAGAGGTCGCTAAGTATCCAGTTGTAGCTGGTGCTTATATAGAGGATATGGAACTGGCGGAGGAAGATTTACAATCTTGGATTGATGCTGCTGGATTATAGTAAAGGAGACCCTTAACGGGTCTCCTTTTTATGAAAAATAGATGAAAATAGATGTTTTCAGTAAATTTGTGATAAAAATACATATAAATTTTTGATTAATAGTTAATAAAATCAGAAATAATCATATTTATCTCCATATCATTAAAATAAATATTTTTTATAAGTTGCTTTATTAAGTAGCATTACAAATAAATGAATATGATATTAATTTGTTGTAGTTATATAAAGGGTAAATGAAGTGTTTTATTGGTGTTTTATAGAGAAACGGCTTATTTACTGGCTTTATAAAGATTATTAGGCCTATTGTTAACCTTTAGCATTTGCCTTAATTTACTAATTAACATAAAATATGTGAGTAAAATACTTTGGAGGATTTATGTTACTTTCTATTGTAGTGCCTGTATATAACGAAGAGGAAAATATAGCGAACTTTTATAAAGCTGTAACTGATGTTATGTCAGGTCTCACGTATGATTATGAACTAATCTTCGTGGATGATGGATCTAGTGATTCGTCAGCTATGATACTGCGTGAAATTGCATTCAATGATAAACATGTTAAAGTGTTATTGCTGGCTCGTAACTTTGGGCATCAAACGGCACTTACATGTGGACTTGATTATGCTCATGGCGATGCAGTCATTACAATGGACGGTGATATGCAGCATCCGCCTGCATTGATTCCTGAACTAGTTCGATTGTGGGAATCAGGGTATGATGTGGTGCGTACCATTCGCGATTCAACTGATGACGCTAGTTGGGCTAAATCTTTCACGTCTAAGTATTATTACAAACTAATGAACAAAATGGCCGATGTTCCTATTGTTGAAGGTGGGTCAGATTTCCGCCTCATGAATAGTAAAGCATTGGGCACGTTGAAACGATTTAGAGAACATGGTCGATTTTTGCGCGGTATTGTCGGCGCCTTAGGGTATAGACAAGCAGAGTTGCACTTTGTGGCACCACCTCGATTTGCAGGTGTCTCAAAGTTTAGTGTGCGTAAAATGATTCGATTTGCTCTCGATGGTGTAACCGCTTTTTCAAGGGTGCCTTTACGGGCGGCCTTGTATGTAGGTGTACTTTGTGGTGGAATGAGCTTTTTGCTCATCTTACATCTTTTGTATGTATATCTTACAGGACAAGCTTTGAATGGGTGGACAACCTTGGGCGTATCAATCTTGTTTATTGGTGGAATTCAACTCGTCGGACTGGGGATCATTGGCGAGTATGTAGGTCGTATTTTTGAAGAGGTGAAGCAACGGCCTTTGTATTGGGTTAAGTCAGCTATAAATTTTGAAGAGCATGAAGAGGCTCCGTTACTCGGACCAAGCAGTGCAGATGTTTTTATGGCACCAGAGGCTTATACCAACAAGAGCAAAGAAGACTAGCTGTATTTGTGAATGCAAATAAATAGACGGTTAGTATATTTTGAATAAATAACTTACTTTAAAAGTTTTTTGGAAAGGAAGCATATGAAGTCAAAATATAGTAAGGTTAAAATAACGGCATTAACATTAACTTTTGTGTGTGCCACAACAGCCATGGTTGGCGCAACAACATTACAATATGGTGATAAGGGCAAAAGTGTTACAGCGGTTCAACAACAACTAATTAAACACGGCTATAATGCTACAGATAAAAATGGTGTATATGGTAAGGAAACGAAGTGGGCAGTTCGTTTGTTCCAACAAGATCGTGGCCTTCCAGTGGATGGTATCGTAGGCCCTGCTACGTATAACGCATTGATGGGTGCTCCTCGTTCTACGAAGGCAGTATTGACTCAAAATGCAGCGACTAAAGCAGTAGCAACGAAATCCGCTTTTACAAACAGCAACGCGACATCCCGTCGTATCGCTGGTCAATCCATTAATGGCAAGAACGTTAAATTAAACAATATTACGAAAAATGAAACACCTAGTAGTATTCACGCAATCTTGGCAGAAGCTGACAAATACCGCGGTGTACCATATGTATTTGGCGGTACTACTCCAAGTGGCTTTGACTGCTCTGGTTATGTTAAATATGTATTTGAAAAACAAGGTATTTCCTTACCACGTTTGGCAGATGAACAGTATAACGTAGGTGTTGAAGTTTCTCGTGCGAACTTGAAAGCAGGGGATTTGGTATTCTTCGAAACATATGAACCAGGTCCATCTCACTCTGGCATTTATATTGGCGATGGCAAGTTCATTAGCGCCACTTCCAGTCGTGGTGTTGCAGTAGCAGATCTTGATACTGGCTATTGGGGTGAACGTTACATCGGCGCAAAACGCGTTGTACGCTAATTTAATAACTAGCTATAAAAGAGGCTATACGAATCAATTTTGTTTTGTTGATTTGTATAACCTCTTTTTATGTTTATTATTTACGATTTAACTAACATTGACTAAATTTGACCTTTACTTTTATTGTAAAAAATATGGATTAAAATTTATATCTTTCACGGTCTGATTGGATTGGTGTGAAAGTGCGTGAATTCCGCATAATCTCAATGTTTTTGATAGATTTTATATCGTTTTTGAGTTATAATGAAGAGTAAATAATTTTAGGAGGAATATACACATGAAGGGTAATGAACTGCGTCAAGCATACTTGCAGTTTTTTGAAAGTAAAGGACATTTAAAATTAGATAGTTTTTCTCTTATACCAGAAAACGATCCGTCTTTGTTATTGATCGGGGCAGGTATGGCGCCATTGAAGCCTTTCTTTACAGGTAAATTGGTACCTCCTTGTCGTCGTATTACAACATGCCAAAAAAGTATGCGTACCGGTGACCTTGAAAACGTAGGGCGCACAGCACGGCATCATACATTCTTTGAAATGTTGGGGAATTTCTCTTTCGGGGACTACTTTAAAAAAGAAGCTATTCATTGGGCGTGGGAGTTTTTAACTGAGGTTATTAAACTCGATAAAAATAGATTATATGTTACTGTATATCCAGATGACCAAGAGGCATATGATACATGGCATAATGATTGTGGTGTAGAAGAGAGCCATATCACGCGTCTCGAAGATAACTTCTGGGAAATTGGCGAAGGCCCATGTGGTCCAGATAGCGAAATCTTTTTTGATCAAGGTCCTGAACATGGTTGTGATGACCCTAATTGTGCGCCAGGCTGTGATTGCGATCGCTATCTTGAAATTTGGAACTTAGTGTTTACTCAATTCAATAAAATGCCAGATGGATCTTATGAACCATTACAACATAAAAACATCGATACAGGCGCCGGTCTTGAACGATTGGCTTCCGTATTACAAGGCTGTAAAACAAACTTTGAAACCGATTTGATTTTCCCAATCATCGAAGCCACTGCAAAACGCGCTGGTGTTACATATAACGAAGATCCAAATACAGATGTTTCTTTAAAAGTTATCGCTGACCACGCTCGTGCTGTCACTGCATTGATCTCCGATGGCGTATTGCCATCCAACGAAGGTCGCGGCTACGTATTACGTCGTATTTTACGCCGTGCTGTACGTCATGGCCGTTTACTTGGTATTGAAGGTATCTTCTTAACACCACTTATTGATGTAGTCGTAGACATTCTTGGCCCTGGTATTACATCTATTGCTGAGAAACAAGACTTCGTTAAACGCGTGGTTCAAAACGAAGAAGAACGCTTTAACCAAACCTTGGAACAAGGTCTTGAGTTATTAAACTCCTTAATCGATACATTAGCCGCTGAAAAGGCAACTGTAGTTCCTGGTTCTGAAGTATTCAAACTATATGATACCTATGGATTCCCTTGGGAATTAACAGAGGAAATCGCTTCTGAACGTGGTTTTACAATCGACCATGAAGGCTTTGAAGCTGCTATGAAAGAGCAACGTGAACGCGCTCGTGAAGCCCGTGTTAAAGAAGATGCAAAGGTAGCAACACCGGATATTACATTCTTGAAAGACGAAGAACTTCTTGAGAACGAGGCTGTAGAAGCATCTTCTGTATTGATGATAGGTAAAGGTGCTGAACGTTTACAAACAGCTGCTGACGGTGATGAAATTACTATCATCGTACGTACGACTCCATTCCATGCAGAAGGGGGCGGACAATTAGGCGATACAGGCTTTATTGTAGGCTCAATGGGTAAAGTAGAGGTTCATAACACTAAACGTTTACCAGAAGGCACTGTATACCATATCGGCACTGTTGTAGAAGGCTCCATCTCTGAAGGCGATGATGTCACTCTTGAAGTGGATACAAATCGCCGTGCAGCAATGGCCCGCAACCATACAGCAACACACTTGTTACATGCAGCATTGAAAAAGGTTCTTGGCGAGCATGTTAATCAAGCTGGTTCTCTAGTAACTCCTGATTACTTGCGTTTCGACTTCACCCATTTCTCCCCTGTAACGCAAGAGGAACTTGATCAAATCGAAGCACTTGTAAACGAAGAGATACTTAAAGCAACTGATCTTGCCATTGCTGAAATGTCCATGGATGAAGCAAAAGCAAAAGGTGCTATGGCACTCTTCGGAGATAAATATGGCGATGTGGTTCGCGTTGTTGAGGTCCCAGGATTCTCCGTTGAATTGTGTGGTGGGTCCCACGTAGGAAATACCGCATTCATTGGCTCTTTCCGCTTAACTTCAGAAGCTGGTATCGGTTCTGGTGTACGTCGTATCGAAGCGATTACTGGTCGTGCAGCTCTTGATGCAGCAAAACAAGATCGTTTGACTATTGAACGCATGGCAAGTGAGCTTAAAACTAAATCCCCTCAAATAGAAGAACGCTTACACCAAGTATTAGCAGAAGCTAAAGAAACTGCTAAAGAATTAGAACAAATTCGTAAAGAAGTTTCTGCTGCTGGTGCAGCTGATATCATTGCGGGTAAAGTTGTAGTAGGTGATGTTGAATTTGTTGCTGCCGCTGTAAAAGCGTCCTCCATTGATGAATTGCGTGATTTAGCTGATATGGGTCTTGATAAATTAAATGGCTCTGGCGTAGTACTCGTAGGTGCTATTATGGGCGATGACAAGGTAAACTTTGTATGTAAAGTATCCAAAGATGTCGTTGCTAAAGGTGCAAAAGCAGGTAATATCGTTAAAGCGGCTGCTCAAGTAGCTGGTGGTAATGGCGGTGGTCGTCCGGATATGGCACAAGCAGGTGGTAAAGAGCCAGCTAAATTGATGGAAGCATTAAAAGCTGGTGGTGAAGCCTTAAAATCTATGTTACAATAGGCATATAATTTTATAATTATACTTGTATCTGTTATAGAAATTTTTCATAATGCATAAAAAGTTACTGACTTTGTAGCTTTAATTCAAGTATAATAGTAGGTG